>JBEKSH010000562.1:0-3236 GCA_049517235.1 Roseiarcus sp.
GCCGCTGTTGATCGTCGCCGAGGATATCGATGGCGAGGCTCTGGCCACGCTCGTCGTCAACAAGCTGCGCGGCGGCCTCAAGGTCGTGGCGGTAAAGGCGCCCGGGTTCGGCGATCGCCGCAAGGCGATGCTCGAGGACATCGCAGTCCTGAGCAGCGGAACCATGATCGCCGAGGACCTCGGCATCAAGCTCGAGAACGTGACGCTCCAGATGCTCGGCCGCGCCAAGCGGGTGCGCATTGAGAAGGAGAACACCACGATCATCGAGGGCGCCGGCAAGAAGCAGGATATCCAGGCGCGCATCGCGCAGATCAAGGCGCAGATCGAGGAGACCACCTCGGACTATGACAAGGAGAAGCTGCAGGAGCGCCTGGCCAAACTGGCCGGCGGCGTCGCGGTTATCCGCGTCGGCGGTTCGACCGAGGTTGAAGTGAAGGAGAAGAAGGATCGCATCGACGACGCGATGCACGCGACCAAGGCCGCCGTCGAGGAAGGCATCGTTCCCGGCGGAGGCGTGGCGCTGCTACGCGCCAAGGCCGCCATCGGCAAACTCAGCGACGAGAACGCCGACGTCCAGTCCGGCATCAACATCGTGCTCAAGGCTCTCGAATCGCCGATTCGCCAGATCGCCGAGAATTCGGGCGTGGAGGGCTCGATCGTCGTCGGCAAGGTCCTGGCCGACAAGTCGCAGACCTTCGGTTTCGACGCCCAGACCGAGCAGTACGTCGACATGCTCAGCGCGGGCATCGTCGATCCCGCCAAGGTCGTTCGGGTCGCGCTGCAGGACGCAGCCTCGATCGCCGGCCTGATGATCACGACCGAGGCCATGGTGGCCGAGGCGCCCAAGAAGAATGCTGCTCCGGCTATGCCGGGCGGCGGTGGCATGGGCGGCATGGGCGGGATGGACTATTGATCGCCTGACAAGATGAAGACCGGGCCGCAGCAACGCGGCCCTTTTCGTGACTTTTCGCGCTTCAGCCGACCGTCTTGGCGAGTAATTCGCGCGTGCGCGCTCAGTTCAGCCGAAACTCGCCGCTGATGGCTTTGAATTCCGCGGGCTTGATCAGATCGGCATGGGCAACCGTGACGGAATGCAGCAGACCGTCGAGCTCTCGCGACCAGAAGTCCAGAAATTTCCGCAATTCTGGAAAGTGAGGGTGTAAGTCGTATCGTTGCCAGATGAAGCTTTGCAAGATGCCAGGATGATCGGGCATCCGGTAGAGAATATTGGCGGTGGTCAAACCAAAACCTTCGAGCTGGCGGCGAAAATCAACTGAGACCATGTTGCCCTCCGTCGTGTCGCAACTGGCCAATGGTTTCAGCTTCGCCGGCAGTCCGCAAGAAGAAACAGAGAATTGCTCATTGATTTCATGTTGTTAGCAGCATACAGACTGAGTGCTGACTTTTCGCGCCCCCTGAACTGAAGAGCGCGCTTGCCAGTTCTTGCGCGAGGCCAATCGCCTCGCTCTTAAAGTTCTGAACCACCGGCGCGAGGGTGGTCGGCGTGCCGGGCCTCAGTCCCGCTGAGCTGCCGAGGGAACCAGTTCGATCCCACTGAACCCACCGGGAGCCGCCGCCCGCTCCTGCGCCTGTATCTCGACTGGACGGAGCGACGGCATCACCTCGGGGTTATTTCGGAGCGGCGTTCGCACGAACCCTCTTCGATGAGGGCTATGCCACGCGAGAGACAACGGGCGCCTTCTTTGGCGACATGCCTCAAGCGATCACCGCTTTCGCCAAAAAGCCGCCGGCGCGTCCCGCGGTTTCTTCAATTCGTATTCACAGCATGATCGACAAAAACGGCGTGGCTTTCAGGTCAATTCCGTCGCGGTTACCACCAGCAACGCAGTTCACAGCATTAGTTTAATAGTTCAGCCTCGTATTTATCTTCCGAACATCGTAATTGAGAGACAATATAGTCAGCTCGCCACCTTGCAACGGGGCAGACGAGTACCCAAGTACTACCAGCGTAGCCCATGAGGCTGCGTTACGAGAGATTCGGCCCTGAGGGCGGATCGTTCGCATGTCGCTCAAACTAAAGAGGTCATGCTATGCGTGCATTTGATTTTGCTCCCTTCTATCGTTCCACCGTCGGCTTCGACCGGCTGTTTTCAATGCTCGACCAAGTCGGTGGCGGGGAAGCCGCGGCGCCGGGCTATCCTCCTTACAACATCGAACGCTCGGGCGAGAACGCCTACAACATCTCGGTAGCAGTCGCCGGCTTCGCGAATGCTGATCTTTCGATCGAGGTGAAGGAGAACACATTATCGATCCGCGGCAACAAGAAGACCAGCGGTGAGGAGAAGAGCGGCGACATGGTTTACCAGGGCATTGCCGAGCGTAATTTCGAACGCAACTTTCAGCTCGCCGACCATGTCCAGGTCAAGGGCGCGAGCTTGGAGAACGGGCTTCTGCAAGTCGACCTCGTGCGCGTTGTCCCAGAGGCGATGAAGCCCCGGGCGATTCCCATTACGACCGCCCATAAGGTCCTCGAGGGCGCGGCGGTCAAAATCGCCGCGTGAGGGTCTGACGATTGAATTTTGGGAGCGCCCCGGTTGTCGGGGCGCTGTCATTAATGCGAATGCAGCCGTGAGACGCGAGATAAGGTCGTCGGAGTCTCAGGGGCGCGCGCCCCGTAGTGGTAGCGGCATGAGTCGGCATTGTCACCGACATCCACAAGACAAAGGTTTGCGGCTCTTCGCCGTAGAGCCCATAGAACATGGCCCACACTTGAGAGGTAATTGACAAGGCGGACCAGGGAGGAAGCGGCAATGTCACAAGACGACGGGCGCTTCGCGCATGTTGTTCAGATCGCTTACGAACTAGCGCGGACGGGCCAATTCGAGGATTTCGCTTCGATCGAACGGGAGGTCATCGCGGAGGGCTTGGAGGAAGGCATCCATTGGCTGGAAAGACCGGAAATCCAGCGTGAGCTTACCGAAATCTGCGAATCGAACCGTCAAACGCCCTCATGGCGCCACTACACGGCGTTCTGATGACGCTTGAATCCATGTCCCGCGCGACACCTCGCGGCGGATGGCGAGCATGAACGCGGTCGATCCATTGTCGCGGCGCTGTCGTTAAGCGTTGCTGGGGGTGTACGCCCCCTGCTCTCCGGCGTCCAGGCGCCACCACGATCGGATTGGATAAAGCCGCCGGCGCGTCCGGCAGCTTTTTTTGATGCTCCAGTCCGAAGGCAGATTTGCCGCACTGCATCCCCGGCGCCCCAACCGACA
>JBEKSH010000563.1:0-3235 GCA_049517235.1 Roseiarcus sp.
GGCTGGCCAAGCCTCCCCGAAAAGCCTTCCGATCAGATCATTGACCTCGCCGCATGATCCGATAACCTCAAACCGCTGGAGATCGCCTCAAGCCAATTCCAACACCGAATGCGACGGCGCCTCGGTAAGTAGGCGAAGCGAGCGTTCGGCGGGCGGGCGCGCCAATGCCACGTCTCTATTTTGTCCAGTGGCTCAGGGTCCTCTTGATCGTGCTGGTAGTGGGCACCACGCTGGCCGGACCAATGGCCCCACCGGCGGCGCATGGCCCGTTCACGACCACCCCACGGCGATGTGGTTGGGACCATTCTTCGGCCTCAACGCCGCATTCTTCATGGGATTCGTCTTCTTCATCGCGGGATATTTCTCTCCAGGCTCATTCGAGCGAAAAGGCGCCAGCAAGTTCGTCGGCTCTCGCTCGCTCCCCGCATTCTGACGCGTCCAGCCCATCACTGTAGCGGCGCAAGTCTTACGGGCTGGGAGGGGGCGAATCGCCTGTTCCCTCAGGAACAGCGGCGCGAGCAGAGCTGCGCCAATGTCGGCCAGTCGTCGGAACACCAAACGGCCGGCGGCGAGCGGCTATTCCGCAGCATCTTTGAACGGAGAGCGTTATGTCGTCGTATAAGGTCAAGGTCACCGATTCTGCTAACAAATTGCTCGTAATCGATGTTGAGTTGCCCTTCTTCGGGGGACTACAGAATGTTGATAATCCAGACTCAAACTGGACGACCGAGACTTCTGGCCTCATTGCTCCTGAAATGGGCCGGTGCAGCGTTCGCCGCGCTTCAAGCGACTCAAGCGCCTCAAGCGACGGTTCAACCCCCGCTCCGGCCTCGGGTGACCCCGCCATTCCGGCCGGGCTCGCTTTCGGATCGGCTTACTTGTACTTATGCACACCGGTCGCGCCATACGTGTACGGCATAGCGCTCAACGATTTTTTTGGAACGTTTTCCTCCAATGGCTCCGGCGAGGGCCAATTGTATTCCGCGTTCACGGTTGCCGGCGGTCTGGCCGCGGGCGCGATCG
This sequence comes from Roseiarcus sp., assembly GCA_049517235.1. GTDB lineage: Bacteria > Pseudomonadota > Alphaproteobacteria > Rhizobiales > Beijerinckiaceae > Roseiarcus. Next base: position 1,024 of record JBEKSH010000563.1, read on the forward strand.
CCTGGGTGCAGGTTTAGAGCGGAGCGGTGGGCCCTCGCGGTGAATCATAGACGCCTCATGCGAAAATCCAGAGCCTTGAGGTGCGGATCATCCACGCGCTGTAATACTTGTGAACCGCTTTACCGGTGGAACCTCAAATCCTCCGAGGGAGGTCGGCGGATTTGAGGCGCTACAAATTGAATTAGCAAGATTCAAGTGCGCGTTTAGAAGTTCTCTTTTTCCAAACACATTCTAATTGTGTGCTTTGTCGCCCGCTATTTCCGAGATGCTTTGTTATTGTTATAATCGCCATGCCAATCGAGACCCTCGGGGAAGCCTTTTCACTCGGATGCCGCATCACCGCACGATGCGGCTCAGGCCAGCGCGAAGCTATGAAGCGCATCAGGGAGTGCAAGGCAAGCATCCGGGTCGACCTCGACACGCTCATCTGGACGCGCGGCGCGGCATTTCCCGTGTCAATGCTCGAAGGCCGCCTGAAATGCCCGCGGTGAGGATCACGTCGCGTCGTGCTTCTCTTTGACTTGCCGGCGATTCCGCAGGCGAAGAGAGCATGAAAATATTACCGCCTGGCGAACCCAATCGGTGCCACAGCGGCGCCACGGGATTTCTGCTTCTCAGCTAACTCATTGAAAAGACTGGCGCGCCCGGAGAGATTCGAACTCCCGACCCCCAGATTCGTAGTCTGGTGCTCTATCCAGCTGAGCTACGGGCGCGCAATGGCTCACGACGCCGGGCTCCAAGACTTTCGGCCCCGGAAATCGCGCGTCCGATCTGCTCGGAAGCGCGAAGCGGCGTGAAGCGAGCGAACCGTCTAAACGCTCTTGGCCGCAGTGGCAAGCGCCAAGCGGACATTTGCGCCAAGCGCAGCCGGCCTGACGGCGCGCGGCGTCGAGGAGAGCGCGAAACCTGGGTCCCGTACTTCAAGGCGGCTGTCTGGGCGGGGCGGGAAGGGTGATGTGAAAGCGCGCGCCGCAGTAAAAATCATCGGGCTGGCGCGGCGCGAGCGCGATCGAGCCGCCGTTGCGGCCGGCCAGGTCGGCGGCGATCGCCAGGCCGAGGCCGGTTCCGCCCTGTCGGGTCGACAGATGAAACGGTTCGAAGACGCGCGGCGCGAGGTGAGGAGGAAAGCCCGGCCCGGTATCGCAGACCTCGATCATCGCCGCGTCGTCGGCGCGCGTCGCTGCGTAGCGGATCGCCGCGGGACGGCCGTCGCTGGGGCCGAATTGGGCGAGCGCCTGCAGCGCATTGCGATGCAGGTTTTCAATGACGCGCAGGACGTGCTCGGGATCGGCGAAAATTTCGAAAGTCTCGGGCACGTCGATGACGAAGGAAATGAGACCGATCTGCCGCGCGTCGGAAGCCTCGATCGCCTGGCGGATCACTTCGCGCAGCCCGAAGCGCCGGCGCAGCGGCGGCTTTTCCGCCGCCGCGCCATAGGTCAGCGTTTCCTGGCAGAAGGTGATGGCGCGGTCGAGCGTCGCCATCAGACGCGGCGCGAGCCGCATGGCGAGCGGATCGGGAATGGTCGCCAGCCGGTCGGAAATCAACTGCGCGGCGGTCAGCATGTTGCGCAAATCGTGATTGATCTTGGCGACCGCCAGCCCGAGCTCGGCGAGCCGCTTCTTCTGGCCGAGTTCCTGGAAGAGGGCGGTCTGCATCGTGGCGAGCGCCTGTTCGGCAAGACCGATCTCGTCGCGGCTGCCGCTTGGCGAAATGATGCGCGCGGCGTCCTGGGGCCGCTCGCCGAACGCCACGATATTGGAGGTGAGCCGGCGCACCGGCCTCAGCACCATCAGCCATATCGAGGCCCAGATCACCAGGACGACGACGGCGGAAATCGTCATCACGATCGACAGAAAGTTCCGCGTGAACCGCCACATCGCCTCGGTGAGCGGCGTTTCGTCGAGCGTGATCTCCAGAAAGGCCTCCTCCATCGGGGCGGGGCCGATCAGCCGCAGAACGGCGCCTTTCGAGGCGAAGAGAGCGCCGAACGCGGCTTGAACGCCCTGCGCCATCGAGGGGTCGCGCAGGTCGTAGGAATCGCTGACCGCAGGCGGCATTTCGGCGACGGCGAGCAGACGGTGCGTGTCGCGAGTCTTCAGAGCGATCGTTTCGGCGCCGACGCTGTCCAATATCTTTTTGGCGAGATCCTTGGGCAGCATGTCGTCGGGCGCCGCGGCGAACACCAGCGCGGCGGTGTTGGCGGCCGCCA
>JBEKSH010000564.1:0-3235 GCA_049517235.1 Roseiarcus sp.
AAAGCCGAACCGCAATGGCGCCGCCCGGGAATATTAGCGCATCTAGTCGCCAAACGCAGGACCGGAGATCGTTCGACCGCGACCAGACGAGCGTTTCTCCGCCGCCGATGATGAAGCCGGCCTTCCGGCGCGGCGCCTGTCCGACATGTGTCCTTTTGGTCCGTGAAGGTCTACTCTCGATCTCCCGAATGAAGACACCATGAGGAAACATCCATGAACCTTCGCGCCTTATCTTGCATCGCCGCGCTGGCCGCGGCCATCGCCGCCGCGCAATCGGCCGCGGCCCAGGACCGCCCGAAGGTCGGCGCGCTGCGCTGCGAAGTCTCTTCGGGCCTCGGCCTTATCGTGACGTCCGCCAAGGAAATGCGGTGCATTTTCACCTCGTCGCGCGGTTATTCCGAGCGCTATTTCGGCATGGTCAGGAAATTCGGCCTCGATCTCGGCCGCACCAATCGCGGTGTTCTGGCGTGGGAGGTTTTCGCGCCGATGCAGGGACCGAGGCGCGGCGCGCTGGCGGGCGACTATCTCGGCGTCGATGCGTCGGCGACCGTCGGCGTCGGGGTCGGCGCCAACGCGCTCATCGGCGGTTCGGGCCGCTCGATCGCCTTGCAGCCCCTGTCGGTTCAGGCGCAGACCGGCCTCGCCCTCGCCGCGGGCGTTGCGGCGCTGACCCTGCGCGCGGAGCGCTGAAGGTTGTGATCCATCAAGGCGCTATTCATGGCTTCAAGTGTCATTGCGTCAAGCGCAGAATGTGCGGTTGCGGCTGATGGGCGTCTCCGCGCGGTCCGACCCTGATTTGCGGGGAGCTGTTGTTCGATCCGGGGAGAGTAGCGCAAGAGATTAGGAAGAACGTCATGCGCTTTAGGAACGCCATTTCGCTCGCAGCGGCGTTGGCTCTCGCGGGTTGCGGCGGGGAGGCGCTCCGGACGGGTCCGATCGATCCAAGGGTGCTACGGGCAGTCGCCAGCGTCCATGTCGATCCGACCGCCGCGACCGCGATGCTGACGGCCTACCGCGCAAGTAGGGGCCTTGGCCCGGTGCGGCTCGATCCCGCGCTGACGGCGATTGCGCAGCGCCAGGCCGACGCCATGGCCGCGGCGAACGCGCTCTCCCACGACGCCGGCGGGAGCTTCGCCTCGCGCATCGTCGCCGCCGGCGTCGACACGCCGCGGGCCGCCGAAAATGTCGGCGGCGGCTATTACTCGACCGAAGAGGCGCTCGCCGGCTGGCGTAATTCGCCCGAGCACAACGCCAATCTTCTGATGCCGCAGGCGACGCGCTTCGGCATCGCCATCGCCAAGGACGCTCGCACCCAGTTCCGCGTCTATTGGGCGATGGAAGTGGCGGCGGAACCCGAAAAGCCGATGGGCGGATCGGCGTCGCTGATGTCGCCTTCGGACGAGCCGATGGCGGCGCGGCCATGATCCTCCAGGATCATGAGAGGAATATCGCACTTCCGACTTCAGCGGTCCTTGGCTCGGCGCGCGTGACCGGCGCCCAACACCTTCAGACTCCGCCGCCGCCAGACACAACAAGACATTGACGAAGGGCCGTTCTGCGACGATCCTATGGGATGTGCCGGTGAAGCCGCCGATCGCAGCAGCTCAAAAACGCATTTCCAAATTTTTTCGGCTCCAACCCCTTGATATTCCCTGATTCCGCCAAACAAAAATTTGCATCGCCGAATATTTTTCACTGCAATATCAATCGCCCTCGGGCGCCAAAATTTGGCGAAACACGTGTAAATTGCTTCGCAAGCGCGTTTTCCAAGGTTCTTTTGGCGCCGCGCTTTGAATGGGGAGGGTTCGGGTGGCTGCGCAGACCAAAGTCAGCCTCGCGTCTGTGGCGAGCCGCGCGCTCGACGATCTAAGCGACGTGTTCCGGCGGCTCGCGCCGGGCGCGGAGGCGGGGCTTGTCGACGCAATCGCCGCGGCCAGGCGCATCGCTGTTTACGGCGGCGGGCGCGAAGGCCTGCAGATTCAGGGCTTCGCGATGCGGCTGTCCCATCTGGGTCTCGATGCGCATGTGGTCGGCGAGATGTCAGCGCCGCCGATCGGGCCCGGCGATTTGCTCGTAGTTTCCACCGGATCCGGCGCCTCTCCGATCGGCGATACGCTGATCGATGTCGCGCGCGAGGCGGGCGCGACGATCGCCGTCGTGACGGCGCAGCCGAGGGGACGCACGCCCGCGCGCGCCGACGTGGTCTTCCATATTCCCGCCCAGACGATGGCCGAGGATCATGGCGGGGAGCTGTTGGCGCTACCGGCGGGGTCGCTGTTCGAGACCGCGCAAATGATGCTGTTCGAGATCATCATCGTGGCTTTGCGCGAACGGCTCGACGAGACCGCCGAGACGATGCGCAGGCGGCGCAGCAACCTCGAGTGACCGCGCGCTGGTTGTTGCGCCCGCCAGTCGATCGCTCCCAAAAAAGCCGGTTCTTGCACAGGCGATGCGCGAAATCGGCGATTGTTGTGCAAAATAATGAGGGGTAATGAATGGCGGGAACCGAAAAATCTTCAGGGAGCGACCAATGATCAGCTATGGGCATTTCATCGGCGGCAAGAACGTCGCGGGAGCGTCGGGCCGAACCGGCGAGGTTTTTCAGCCGATGGACGGCACGGTGCGCGGATCGGTGGCGCTCGCCGCCAAGCATGAGGTTCGCGCCGCGGTCGAAAACGCCAGGGCGGCGCAGCCCGGCTGGGCCGCCACCAACCCGCAGCGGCGCGCCCGCGTGCTGATGAAATTCATCGACCTCATCGCCAGGAACAACGACGAACTCGCCGACATTCTGGCGCGCGAACACGGCAAGACGATCGCCGATGCCAAGGGCGATATTCAGCGCGGCGTCGAAGTCGTCGAATTCGCGCTCGGCGTCGCTCATCTGATGAAGGGCGAATACACCGACGGCGCCGGTCCCGGCATCGATTCCTATTCGATGCGCCAGCCGCTCGGCGTCGTCGCCGGCATTACGCCGTTCAACTTCCCCGCGATGATCCCGCTGTGGAAGCTCGCGCCCGCCATCGCGTGCGGCAACGCGTTCATCCTGAAACCCTCCGAGCGCGATCCTGGCGTGCCGATGCGCCTCGCCGAACTGTTCGTCGAGGCGGGCGGGCCTCCCGGCATCCTGAACGTCGTCAACGGCGACAAGGAGGCGGTGGACGCCATTCTCGACGATCCCGAGATCAAGGCCATCGGCTTCGTCGGCTCGACGCCGATCGCGCAATATATTTACGCG
>JBEKSH010000565.1:0-3232 GCA_049517235.1 Roseiarcus sp.
ACCCGTCCTTGATCACCCCGGCCAGGCCCATGCTCGAGAATCCTCCGAATGCATTCGGCGCCCTTATAGCGAGCCGTTCATTGCCGAACAATGACAATGCGGACGTCCTGCAAGGCAAATCGTTGAAGGAATTGAGAGACGGGGCGGCGGTCGGCCGAACGGGGCCCGCGCGGCCGGCCGCGGCGAGCGCGGCGCCCCTCCCGCGGCCAAACCGATCTCCCTCTTCGCCGCCCCGAAATCCGGGAAATCCAGACGCCGCGGCCGGGCCGCGCTCAGCTTTCGGCTTGCGCGCGCGCCGCCTCGCGCATCAGCCGCCACAGGTCCGCCACATGCTCGCGCTCGGTCGGCAGCGCGCCGATCGAGACGCGGACCATCCAGCGGCCTTCCAGCGTCGCCGGCGTCAGATAGGCCTCGCCCGATCGGTTGACCGCCTCGGCCCAGGCGAGCGTATGGCGGTCGAGCCATTCGCCCGCCAGCCCCGGCGGCTCATGGCGCACGCACAAAGTCTGCAGCGGCGCCGGCGCCAGGATTCTCCAGTCCGGCGCGCGCGCCGCTTCGTCGGCCAGCCAGCGGGCGTTGGCAAGATCGCGGCGCAGCCGCGCCTGCAGGCCCTCGACGCCTTCGGCGCGCAGCAGGCACCACAGTTTCAGCGCGCGAAATCGCCGGCCGAGCGGAATTCCCCAGTCGCGAAAATTCTTGACCTCGCCGTCGACGCTCGACTGGAGATAGCTCGGGTTGGTGCTCATCACGCGGATCAGGTGCTGCGGATCGCGCACATAATAGAGCGAGCAGTCGAACGCCGCGCCCAGCCATTTGTGCGGATTGAGCACCAGCGAATCGGCGGCTTCGACGCCCTGCCACATCCACCGGCATTCCGGCAGAATCATCGCCGAGCCCGCCATCGCCGAATCGACATGCAGCCACAGGCCATGGCGGCGCGCCACGGCGGCGATCGCGTCGACCGGATCGAGGGCGGTGGTCGTGGTGGTGCCGGTGGTGGCGACTGCCGCGCAGGGCGTCCGGCCGGCGGCGCGGTCGGCTGATATCGCCGCCTCCAGTGCGTCGGGCCGCATCGCATAGGCCGCGTCGGCGTCGATCAGCCGGATATTGTCGCGGCCGAAGCCGGCCAGCAGCGCGGCCTTGTCGACCGAGCTATGGGCGTGGCGGGAGGCGTAGACGATCAGCGGCGCTTCGCTCGCCTGCAGACCGCCGCGCGCCAGGCCATAGCCGCTCGCCCGCTCGCGCGCGCAGATCAGCGCCACCAGCGTGCTGGTCGAGGCGGTGTCCTGGATGACGCCGCTCCAGGCGTCCGACAATCCCACCATCTGGCGCATCCAGTCGGCGACCACCTCCTCCAGCTCGGTGAGCGCGGGACTGGCCTGCCAGGACAGGCCGAGCACGCCGAGCCCGGTGCTGAGATAGTCGCCGAGCACCGAGGAGAGTTCGCTGTTGGCGGGGAAATAGCCGAAGAAGCGCGGATGCTGCCAGTGCGACAGGCCGGGCAGGATCAACCGGTCGAGGTCGGCGAACACCGCGGCGAACGGCTCGGGACGCTGCGGCGGCGCCTTGGGCAGCGCCTCCCGCAACGCCCCCGGCCTCACGGGCGACATCACCGGGCGGGCGGCGACGCCGGCGCGGTAATCGGCGATGCGGTCGATCAGTTCGTGGCCGATCCGGCGGAATTCCTCGGGCGTCACCTTGTCATCTCCACAGACGGGCCGGAGCGGACCCTCACTATCGCGCGGGCGCGCCGCCGATGGCGGCGCTATGGCGACCATCGCGCCGGCAGCCGTGGTCACGCCAGGGCGAAGCGGATTTCCTGGGCGCCTTCCCAGAGCGTCAGCTTGCCGAGCCTGGCGAGATTCTCCAGGCCCGAGGTGAGGGTGATGAAATGGTTGCCGGCGAGCTGCCCCACTTTCGAGGCGAAGCGCACGCCGCCATAGGCGAGCAGAATCTCGGTCTCGCTGACGCCGCCGGGGTAGAGAAGGATCTGGCCGGGCGCCGGATAGCTGGTGTGGTTCTCGTAGCCGACGTTGAAGTCATAGTCGCCAAGGGGAATCCACACGCCTTCGCCGCTCCAGCGCACATGGACGGCCATGCTCTCGAACGGCAGCTTCGCGACAAACGACTCGCAGGTCTTCGGGGCGTCGGCGGTCTCGAGCCTTGCGTCGAACACATAGGGTCCCGCCGTGATTATCAAGGGCCGCATGGGCGTTGCCTCTCCCGTTCGGCGCGCCGGCCTCAGCCGCTGCCAGTTCGCCGCTGCGCGCCGCCCCATCCCTAACCCGCGCCGCGACGAGAAAAAAGAGGACAACGGGCCGATGCCGGGCGCGGTCGGCGAATTTGTCGCCGAATCCGGCAAGTCTGGCGCAGGCCGGAAGGTCCTTTCGCGGCCGATTCCGGCATTCCGTCCGCCGTCAGCTTGGCCGGCCGCGCCGGCCGCAGCGCCAGGGCCGGGCATGCCAATTCCATAAACTAAATACCGCTTAACCAGGCGTAATTGGAAAATTAGACGCCACTTAACCAAGCGTAACGCAAACGTCGATAGCCCCGATGGCGCGCGATCGGATTAACCGGGCCGCAACGGCGAAGTCTTAGGTTTCCGGCATTTCGACGAGCAAAGAGTTTGCTTAACCGGAGTGAGCCTTCCGCAGCGGATGATCACGGTTCTCCAAGCGGCATGTCGCGGCATGCCTGAGCAAGGTCGTGGCGAATACCGGAACTCTCGGTGACCAACTTGCAGTTCTACCAGCCCAACCGACTTTCAGAAGGCGGCGCCAGAGCCTTCGTCACTTTAGACGGCCTTCGTGGGATCGCGGCTTTGGCCATAGCGGCGCGTCACGCGCCATTCCTGTGGCCATTGGGATACCCCACCGGCATACTGCAAAAAAGCTATCTTTCCGTCGATTTTTTCTTCGTGCTGAGCGGGTTTGTGCTTTCGCACGCTTACGCCGATCGATTCGAGACCGGCATGCCGGCGCGCCAATTCATGATCGCAAGGTTGACGCGCATTTATCCTCTGTATTGCTTCGCGCTCACGCTTTCAACGGCGATCGCCTTGGATCAAGTAATTTTTGGCAAGATCGATGCGTCTGCTTTCGCCATGGATGCGTTGTTCGCCGTTTTGTTTATACCCTCGCCCTTAAGACATGGGCTCTTCCCCCTGAACTACCCGGCGTGGTCGCTTTTCTTTGAGCTGGCGGCCAATGCCGCGCTCGGCTTGATGGGCAAG
>JBEKSH010000566.1:0-5002 GCA_049517235.1 Roseiarcus sp.
GTGCCAGTGCCGGACATTCTCGGAGACGGGAAGGACGGCTTCTCGGCCGGCGAGCGGTTCGCGAATGATGTTCGAGAAGAAGCCGGACGCGGCCAGATTGGCGCGGCCCGGACGGACGCAGATGGTCGGCAGGCGGATGCCGACGCCGTCGAAGAACCCGCGCCGCGAAAAGTCCGCGAGCAGCAATTCGCTGATCGCTTTCTGCGTTCCATAGCTGGTTAGCGGCGTCGTGAAATATTCGTCGTCGATCACCGCCGGAAATGGCGCGCCGAACACCGCGATCGACGAGGTGAACAGAACGCGCGGGCGGTATCGGCCGTCCGTGCGCGAATGCCGCTGCCGGATCGCTTCGAAAATTCCCCGCGTGCCATCGAGATTGACCGCGTAGCCCTTCTCGAAATCGCTTTCGGCCTCGCCCGACACGATCGAGGCGAGGAGGAAGATCACATCGGGCTCGCCGGCGACCAGTTTGGGCGCGACATAGGCGGCGCCGATATCGACGGCGGCGATCGTCGTCGCAAAAGGCGCGCCCTGCGGCGCCGAGGGCTCGACGATGTCGACGAGATCGGCCTGGGTGATTTGCGCGGCGCCGATCGCGCCATCCCTGGCGAGCCGTTCGACAAGCTTGCGCCCGACCATGCCGGCGGCGCCGATGACGAGGATTTTCAAGGAACCGTCTCTCCACCCTTGAGAACGCCGCACCGCCGAACCCGTGACACTCTTACATAGGCCAAATCCCGCCCAAATTGCGGCGGCCGCTTTTTTGACGCATATGTTCGGCAGTAGGGGCCCGGGAGGTTTTGCAGAGACTAAGCGGGAGTCTGCGCATTGAACAAAGCCATTTTAGGGTTTCTGGTTGTTTTTGTCACGGTTTCTCAAACGCATGCCGATTGGATCGGCCAAGCGTCCTATTATCGCAACCCCAGGCATGGCGGCCTGATCGCCGCCCATCGGACGCTGCCGTTCGGCACGCGTCTTCTCGTCACCAACCTCGGCAACGGGCGCAGCGTCACGGTTGTCGTGGTCGACCGCGGACCTTTCATCCGCAATCGCATCATCGACGTGTCGACCGGCGCGGCCGACGCGCTCGGGTTTCGCGGCGCTGGCCTCGCCCGCGTGAAGATCGGCGTGCTCGACAGGTGAAGCGCCGCGCCAGCGCTATCGAGCGAGGGATCTGGCGGACCGTCTTCGCGCGGCGGCTATGGGTTGCGCCGCGTCCGAAGATCGACAGGAGACTGCGCCCTCGGCGCCTCGCCATTGGATCGCAACGCGCGAAAATGCTTATGTGAACGCGCCTGCGCCGTGCGCGCCGGCAAAGATTTCGCAAGGAGGGATCGACATGACGCGGCTCGTCCAGAGCTATGTTCACGGCGCCAGCGACAAGGCGCTGATCGGCGAGACGATCGGCGCGCTCCTCGACCGGATCGCCGATGAGACGCCGGGCGGCGAGGCGCTGGTCGCGCGCCATCAGTCGATCCGCTGGACCTACGAGCAATTGCGCCGGCGCGCCGACGATCTCGCCGCGGGCCTCGTCGCGCTCGGCCTCAAACCTGGCGAGCGCATCGGCATCTGGTCGCCCAACAATTCCGAATGGGTGTTGACGCAATTCGCCACCGCCAAGGCGGGGCTGATCCTCGTCAACATCAATCCGGCCTATCGGTCGCACGAATTCGAATACGCGATGAACAAAGTCGGCTGCAAGGCGCTGATCCTCAGCGCCGGCTTCAGGGGCAATGATTATGTCGCTTCGCTGCGGGCGCTCGCGCCCGAACTCGACGGCGCCGCGCCCGGCCGCCTCGATGCGGCCCGTCTTCCCGAACTGAAGATCGTAATTCGCCTCGGAAGCGAAAAGACCGCCGGCGCCCTCAATTTCGCCGACGTCGCCGCGCCGGCCTCGCCCGCCCGGCTCGCCGAACTCGCCGCGCTCGGCCAAACGCTGCAGTTCGACGATCCCATCAACATCCAGTTCACCAGCGGCACGACGGGGGCGCCCAAGGGCGCGACGCTGACCCACCACAATATCCTCAACAACGGCTATTTCATCGGCGAGGCGATGCGCCTGACGCCCGCCGACCGGCTATGCATTCCGGTGCCCTATTATCATTGCTTCGGCATGGTGCTGGGCAACCTGGCCTGCGTCACCCACGGCGCCTGCATGGTGAGCCCCTCGGAAGGGTTCGATCCGCTGGCGGCGCTCGAGGCGGTCGAGGCCGAGCGCTGCACCGGCCTGCACGGCGTGCCCACGATGTTCATCGCCATGCTCGATCATTCCGAATTTGCGCGCTTCGACCTGACCAGCCTGCGCACCGGCATCATGGCCGGCTCGGCCTGTCCGGTCGAGGTGATGCGCAACGTGGTTTCGCGCATGCATATGCGCGAAGTGACGATCGCCTATGGCATGACCGAGACGAGCCCGGTCAGTTTCCAGAGCGCGTTCGACGATCCGCAGGAGCGCCGCGTCTCCACAGTCGGGCGCATCCAACCGCATATCGAAGTCAAGATCGTCGACAGCCAGGGCCGCATCACGCCGCCGGGCGTCGCCGGCGAATTGTTGACGCGCGGCTATAGCGTGATGCGCGGCTATTGGGGCGACCCGGAAGGGACCGCCAAGGCGATCGACGACGCGCGCTACATGCATACCGGCGATCTGGCGACCATCGACGCCGAGGGCTATTGCAACATCGTCGGCCGCCTGAAAGACGTGGTGATCCGCGGCGGCGAAAACATCTATCCGCGCGAGGTCGAGGAATTCCTCTACACCCACCCCGCCGTCGCCGACGTGCAGGCGTTCGGCGTGCCCGACCATCATTACGGCGAGCAGCTCTGCGCCTGGATCAAATTGCGCGAGGGGACGTCGCTCAACGAGAGGGAGGTCATCGCCTATTGCAAGGCCTCCATCGCCCATTACAAGGCGCCCAGATATGTCCGCTTCGTCGACGGCTTCCCGATGACGGTGACCGGCAAGGTGCAGAAGTTCATCATGCGCGAGACGATGATCGCGGAACTCGGGCTGGTGGTGGAGAAGACCGCGTGAGGCGCGCCAATGCCGACGAGGGGCGCCGGGTGGCTATGGGAAGTATTACAACGCCGATAGTTTTGTCAGGCGCTCTAATTCTACTGAGTCACGATTTTCATAGATTCGCGCGGCTGTGAGATTTGCTATTTTGCCGATTCGGCTGAATGGCGAAGGGCGGCGAAGATGGAGCATGAGGCGCAATCGCGTGAAGCGCGCGCAATCGCGTGAAGCGCGTTTTGCGGAATATGTCGATTCCTTAGCGGCGGTTCTGGGTCGTGACGACCGGGCGCAGCCGCTTAAGGATTATTGCACGGGCCTGTTGATGCCTGGCGAGCGCAAGAGCGTCGAGCCGATGGCGGCGGTCGTGGCGCCCGCTCACGTCTCGGCCAAACATCAATCGTTGCTGCATCTGGTGGGCCAGGCGGCATGGTCGGACGAGGCGGTTCTGGCCAAAGTGCGCAAACTCGTCGTGCCGACGGTCGAAGCCCAGGGGAAGATCGAGGCGTGGATTGTCGATGACACAGGCTTCGCCAAGAAGGGCGTACACTCGGTGGGCGTGGCGCGGCAATATTGCGGGCGGCTCGGCAAGACTGACAATTGTCAAATCGCGGTGACGCTTTCGATCGCCAATCACGCAGCGAGTTTGCCGATCGCCTATCGTCTGTATCTGCCGGAAGATTGGGCGGCGGACGACGCGCGGCGCAAAAAGGCCCATGTTCCGAACGACGTGATTTTCAAGACCAAACCCGAGATCGCGCTCGATCAGATCAGGGCTGCGCTTGCCGCCGGCGTCGCGCCCGGCGTCTTGCTGACCGACGCTGGCTACGGGGTCGACGGCGCGTTCCGCTCCGGCGTGACGGCCATGGGGCTGACCTATGCGGTGGGCGTGCAATCGACGCTCAGCGTCTGGCCCCCCGGCACGGAACCGCTGTCGCCCAAACCCTGGAGCGGACAAGGTCGCCCGCCATCGCGCATCCGGCGCGATGGCGAACATGCGCCTGTTTCCGCCAAGAAGTTGGCGAAGGAGCTTCCCCAGAAGGCTTGGCGCATCGTGCCGTGGCGGGAGGGCTCCAACGAAACCCTGTCCTCGCGCTTCGCTGCCGTGCGGATAAGGCCAGCCTCGCGCGACTGGAAACGTTCGACGCCCCATCCGCTCGAATGGCTTCTCATCGAATGGCCGGAGGGCGAGAAAGAACCCACGAAATACTGGCTCTCGACCCTGCCCGAAGCCATTCCCATCGACGTTCTCGTCGACACGGCCAAATTGCGCTGGCGCATCGAGCGCGACTACGAGGAACTGAAAAGCGAACTCGGCTTGGCCCATTTCGAAGGACGAAGCTGGCGCGGCTTCCATCATCACGCAACCCTGTGCATCGCCGCTTATGGTTTCCTCATCCGCGAACGAGCGGCGATTCCCCCCTCAGGCTCCCGGCGACGCGAAACGTCTCGCTTATCCGCCCGTCCCAGACCCCGAGGCGCCACCGATCCGGCCCGAGCGGCATATCGAAAACTCGATCGCGACAACCCGACGACTGCTCACGGTCGCGCTGGCTCGAACCCTCATGCGCTGTCCGTGTTGCCAAGCCATTCCGCCAAAACAGCCTTATCGCGGATCGTCGTGACGCAGTAGTGAAAAGTCTGTCGTGCGCGCTTTGGTTGTGTGATTGGCAGAGAGCCGAGGGTTTTGGAGACGATTCGGCACGCGGACGAAGCAGCGCCGCTTGAGCAACAAGCGCTCTGCCGAATGCTATCCAGGTGATCTGACGGATGCCGAATGAGCGCATCTGGCGCCGTTGATCCCGCCCGCCATGCCTAGCGGATGCCCGCGCGACACGAACATGCGCGAGGCGATGAAGGCGATCCTCTTATACCAATTCCCGCGGCGCGTGACTCTGCGGGGGTTTTCGAATCGGCAACAGTCTGATTCAAGGTGGCGAACGAAGGAGGTTCGCCATGCCGATAGCGGTTCGGTCTGATTTTGACGCT
>JBEKSH010000567.1:0-3230 GCA_049517235.1 Roseiarcus sp.
CAGGCGCGGCGTCGGCCCGCGCAATTGACAGGGCAAAGTGCGCAGATCGCCGGCCGGCGAAAGACACTCCGTCAGGCCGCCGATCTCGCCGGCGTCGATCGGCAGCCGCCGCACGTCGGGATTGCGGCGCAGCAGCGCGCCGATCTGCAATTCGCCCTCCTCCGGCTCCAGCGAGCATGTGCAATAGACGAGCAGCCCCCCTGGCTTGGTCAGCGCGACCGCCTTGTCGAGGAGTTGCGTCTGCAGGGCGGCGAGCGGAGCCAGATCGCCAAGCCGCTTGGTCCAGCCGACGTCGGGATGGCGCCGGATCGTGCCGGTGGCCGTGCAAGGCGCGTCGAGCAAGACCGCGTCGAAGGGCGGCGCATCGAAGGACAGCGCGTCCGCCACGGCGATTTCGGCGTTGAGACGCAGACGTTCGAAATTGACGGTCAGACGCTTCAGGCGTTCGGCGGACCGATCGACGGCGGTGAGCCTGGCGCCGGTCACGGCGATTTCCGCGCCCTTGCCGCCGGGAGCGGCGCAAAGATCGACGACGCGCATGCCGGGCGACGCCTTCAGCAGCCGCGCCGGCAGCGCGGCGCCGGCGTCCTGCACCCACCATTCGCCTTCCTTGTAGCCTTCCAGCTCGCAGATCGGAACGTGCGATTCGAGCCGCACCGAGCCGGTCGGCAAGACGATGCCGCCGAGGCGGCGCGCCCAGCCTTCGGCGTCGCTCTTCACGCTCAGATCGAGCGTCGGCTCATCGCGGTTGGCCAAGGCGATCGCGCGCGCGACCGCTGCGCCGTAATTGGCGCGCCATCGCGCCGCGAGCCAGCCCGGCGTATCGTCGTCGAGCGCGTCCGAACCGTCGAGAATTTCCTGGCGCGCGCGCGCGACATTGCGCAAGACGCCATTGACGAGAGCGGCGAACGGCGCGGCGGCCGGTTCGGCTCTCGCGGCGCGCACCGCAAGATCGACGGCGGCGTGATCGGGCGTGTCGAGAAACAGCATCTGGGCGGCCGCGACGACCAGCGTCCATTCCAGCGAGCCGGACTTCTTCGGCAAGCCCTTGTCGAGAAACCCGGCGAGCGCCTTGCGGATGGTGCCGAGCCGGCGAAGCGAAACGGTGACGATGGAGCGGGTCAGGGCGCGATCGCGCGCATCGAGGCCGGTCAATCGAGGATGGACGTTCTCGCCCGAAAATCGCTCGTCGAGCGGCCGACCCATCGTCAGCGTATCGGCGAGAATCTGGGCGGCCGCGATGCGCGCCGCCAGGCCCGGCGCCAACGGTTCGGGCGCCGCCGCGGACGGGCCCGCGGGGCGTCGCCTGAAATTTCCGTTGTGCGAACGGTCCGGGGGTTTCACGCTTTCGACCTCGCCGAATCAGAGAGCGACCTTTCGCCAAAACAATAGCAAGAATAGCCGCGAACGCTCGCCCGATTTCCATCAGGCCGATCGGCGCGGTATCCTGGCGTCGGCGCGGGCGGCGACTCAGCCGCCGATCGGGGCGCTCTCGAAGGAGAAACGCATTGGCGGACGCGTCGCAAATTTCGCCACGCGGCGCGTCGGACGCCCGAGCCCGTAGCGGCGACGACGCCGCCTCGCGCGGCGCGCATGACGAAGCGGCGCAGCGCGCGCTGGCGGAGGCGAAAGAGCGGCGGCTGAAGGCCGCGCCGCCGCCGCCCCGCGAAGTCAACGGACGCGACGGTCCCGAGCCCGTCCGCTACGGCGACTGGGAAGTTAACGGCCTGGCGAGCGACTTCTGAGGCGTTCTCGGGCGAGCGGCGCGCCTGGCGAATGATCGCCGCCGCGAAAGCCGGCTTTTGTGCGGGCCGGTCGGACACAACTCTGACTTGATTGGCGTTTATGGGAGGGGCGAGGGTCTGGATCGTCGACAGGGAGGCCATCCATGATATTGCGGGAGATCGTTCACACCTGTTCCAATCCCCATGTCGCACGCGCCGCGCTCGCTTCGATCGGCGGCGATTTCGCAGCGGATTTCGCCGACAGGGCGTCGCGTCGCAATATGCCGGTCGGCGTGCTCGCCGCGCGGCTCGTCAAGGAATTTTCGATCAAGGCCGCCGAGGAGGAGTGGGACGGCGTCGACGAGGCGGTGCGCGGCGCCGACCAGCCGATCCTTTCGGGATTGCGCTATATTCTGTCGCACGGTTTGCGCGAGAAATATAACCTCGCCGGCTCGCCCGACGGCGAAGCTCCCGCCGCTTGGGTTCAGCGCGGCGCCCCGGCCGGTCATTGCTGCGCCTAAAGTCGCATGGGTCAGCCGCCGCGCCTTGCCGCCGCCGCCGATCCGCGCGACATTGATCCCTCGTTCGCCTCGGCGCGGCGAGGGAGGATTGCTTGCGTCGGATCCGCCGTCTCATCGTATTGGCCGCTCTCGGTTTGGCCGCTCCGGCCGCGGCTCAGACTTCGCGCCTCGACGACATTGTCGCGCGCGGCGTGTTGCGCGTCGGAACGACTGGCGATTACCGTCCGTTCACGGCGCTCGACAAGGCGAGCGGCTCCTATTCCGGCTTTGACGTCGATCTCGCGCAATCGCTCGGCGCGGCGCTTGGCGTCCGAGTGGAATTCGAGCCGACGAGCTGGCCCAATCTGACCAGGGATTTTGAAGCCGGCGCCTTCGACATCGCGATGGGCGGCGTCTCGGTGACGCTCGATCGCGCCAAGAAGGGGTTTTTCTCGGCCCCCTATCTGCGCGAAGGCAAGACGCCGATCGCACGCTGCGACGACAAGGACAAATATCAAACCCTCGCGGAAATCGATCGCGCCGGCGTCAGGGTCATCGCCAATCCCGGCGGAACCAACGAGCGATTCGACCGCGCCAACCTTCACGCCGCGCAAATCATCCTCTACGGCGACAACCTGACGATCTTCGACGAGATCGCCAAGGGCGAGGCGGATCTGATGATCACCGACGCGTCGGAGGCGCGCTTCCAGCAAAAGCAGCACGCCAACGTGCTGTGCGCGATCCATCCGGAACGGCCGTTCGACTTTGCCGAGAAGGCCTATTGGATGCCGCGCGACCCCGCCTTGAAAGCCTTCGTCGACCAATGGCTGCATCTGTCGATGGAGAACGGTTCGTTCGCCGCGCTCTACGCCAAATGGTTCGAGTAGGGCGCCGCAAGAGTTCGATCACAATGAATTTCCTTGGCGTGGATTGCGGGACTTCGGCGCTGAAAGCCGTGCTTGTCGACGAACAGGAGCGCATTCTCGGCGCTTCCACTCAAACCTAT
>JBEKSH010000568.1:0-4079 GCA_049517235.1 Roseiarcus sp.
CGAACAGGTCGTTATGTTCGGGGAATTCCTTGAGCAGCGCCCGGCCGATCATGGCCATGTCGCGCGCCGAGGTAACCTGGCGGTTGTCGGGCAGGCCACTCGGATTGACGAAATGGGATTCCTTGAGCCCAAGCCGCGCCGCGGCGGCGTTCATTTCGTCCGCAAACGCCTCGACGGAGCCCGAAATCCCTTCCGCGACCATCACCGCAATATCGTTGGGCGACTTGACGATCAGCATTTTGAGCGCATTGTCGAGCGTGACCTGCACGCCGGGCTGGAAGCCCATTTTCGAAGGCGGCATATTCGCCGCATGGGCGGAGACAACAAAGGGCGTATCCATGCTTACACGCCCATCCCGCACGGCGTGCAAAGCGACGTAAACGGTCATCAGCGTGGTGAGAGCCGCGGGATACCAGTTGGCTGTCGACTGGTGCCTAATCAGCACCTGACCGCTATCGACATCGATAACCAGCTCAGGATTCGCCAATGCAGGGCTCGCGATCATCACGAGGACCAGCCCCAATATCTTGCTCAGCTTCGCAAGCCGCATTGGCCCGTACTGCATTTTCCGCGCCTCGCTACCCAAGCATACTAAATCAACATCCGTTGGATAACCTTGCCGAAGCTCAGTTCGTTGCATTTCGGCGGAATTTGGCAAGGCCATTTCGTCGAGATGGCGGCTGTTGTGCGCCAAAAAATGGTCAACGTCGACGACAGTTTTTTTGGTGACGATGTCAAGCTGTCAAACCACGCCGAGAAACAACGAGGGGCTCGCCAGCGCCACGACCGGCAGAGAGTTTGTCAATTTGCCAAGAAGCCGGGCAACCTGCTCTGGATTATCGATCATGTGCAGGACTCATGTGATTCGCAGCTGAGTCGTGTCTTACCGATCCGCTATGGCATCGGCAACGCCCAACGGTCCTTTGTGCCTTTGCCTTTGTGCCCAACGATCCTTTGTTGGCAGACCCCTCGTTATGGCGGCGCAAGCCGTCGCCCATCGATCCGCGCTTGATGCGCGGGAGCGACCAATCGGCTCACGCTTTGCCGGTCCTCGCTCAACCTTGCAGCCACGATCCGCGCCATTGGTTCAGGGCGCGGTGGGAAAACAAGACCTCTTCGACTCCGCAGGTCAACGCACGTTAACGAGCCGTCCGGTTCAGCTGAGCTGGCAAAATCAAAATGGTGCGCCAGTCTCGGCAGCGGGGGGCTTGCTCGTCGCGCGTCGTATTCCCCGGCGGTGAGGGCGCGATTTTTCGCCTCATTTCAGCGAAGGAACCACCTTCGGGTAATTCAGGTCGTAAGTCGTATTGAGCAATGGATCGAGTGGAGTGCCTTCCGACGCATCGAAGGCACGTGGCCGTGCGCCTGCCGCACGTTGAGCCGGCACCGTCGCGGCTACATCGGCGCTGGCCATGATATTGACGCCGCCCGGCGCAATGCCCTGCGCGCCATAACGCGCCGCCCGCCTCTGCTGATCGGAGAGCGCCGCCGTCGACAGCGGATAGGTCTGCACGGGCCCGGCCGTCGCCGTGGGCTGATCATCGGCGGCGACGTCGGCAGCCGGCTGATCGTTGACACCCTGAACGACGGCCCCGACGTCCGCAAGATTTTCCGCGGCCGCGCCGGGAGCTAGTGCTGCGCTGGGTCGCCACAGAGAGTCGAGCGAGCGATCAGCGTCCATCATCGTCAGGCGATTTATAAGGTCGACGGCGGCTTGCGACGGTCTCGCGGCGGTAATCGACGCCAATCCGCCTAACGCCTTAAGGTCGAGAGGATCAAGCGCGCCGGGGAGCTTCGCCAACGGGAGGGCTTCAACGGTCCGCGTTGCGTGAGGCTCAAACCCAAAGTTGGCCACCGTTTCGATCTGGAGCCAAAGCAAGGCATTCTTCTGGGCGTTCGTGGGCCACAAAAGAAATACCAAGAGACAGACGCATGCGACGGCGATGGCAAGCGCTATGATCCCTATGAATATGCGGCGGCGCCCCGGCATATCGATTAAGTCTGGCGGGTATTCAGTCATTCGTCATTCGGCGCGCAAGGACGGCATGATTTTCCGCACACTGACTATCGCGATCAGGACGAGCGCAAGGCGGATGCCCACAGCCGGGATGCTGGCGCGTTCATCGCGTAAGGTGGCCTTGCTATCATGAACTTGCGGCGCGAATTTGGCCGGGTGCATAATACGGATCGGCGCTTTCCTGTACCTTACGTCGCGGCGTCAGCTTGCGATTGGCTGCTCGGTAGGTTCTCGCAGGGCGTGGCCGCGGCCCCAGACCGTCTCGATGTAATCCAGGCCGCCGCTTGCGTTGGCGAGCTTCTTTCTGAGCTTACAGATGAAGACGTCAATGATCTTGGCTTCCGGCTCGTCCATGCCGCCATAAAGATGGTTGAGAAACATTTCCTTCGTCAGGGTCGAACCTTTGCGGAGCGCGAGGAGCTCTAGCATCTGGTATTCCTTGCTCGTGAGGTGAACTTGCTCGCCATGCAGCTCCACACTCTTGGCGTCGAGGTTGACGACGAGGTCTCCGACGGCGATGAGCGATTGGGCATGACCCTTTGAACGGCGGACGATGGCGTGAATGCGAGCGACAAGTTCATCCTTGTGGAAAGGTTTGGGAAGATAGTCGTCAGCACCAAGTCCGAGGCCCCTGATCTTGTCTTCGACGCTGGCGAGCCCAGAAAGTATCAGGATCGGAGTAGCAATCTTCGCGGAGCGAAGAGAGCGCAGCACTTCGTATCCCGACATGTCAGGCAGATTTAGGTCGAGCAGGATGATGTCGTAGTCGTAGATTTTGCCAAGGTCGACCCCTTCCTCGCCAAGGTCCGTCCTGTAGACGTTAATACCCTCGGTTTTGAGCATGAGTTCGATGCTATGCGCAGTCCCGCTATCGTCCTCAACGAGCAACACCCGCATGTCAGCCCTCCGTCGCGGAGATTGTGCCTAACGGATTGTTGACGAATTGTGTGAACAAAGCCTGAAGCGGCCAATTCTGGCGCTCTTTTACGGACAGCGCCGGCGGATGAATTTTGCTTGGAAACTCCAAACGGCCTTTGAAAAAGACTCGCTGAAGCGTGATGCTATCGCTGCAACATGGACCATGCGCAAGCGTCCTTGCGGCAGACCTTGTCCCAGAGGGCGTAGAAGCGGAAAGCTGGTTCAGCCTTAGCTTTCGTCTGCAGCGAGGTCTGCAGCTTCTCAACCGTTTCAGACGGCGTTCGTAGACTCATCGTAGACTCATCGTCAATCGCCGGGCTGTCAGCCCTTCCCTCGCTTGGGTCGGGTCAGGGCTCCTTCCCTCCGCCGGCGTTACCCAGCCTCAACGGTAGTACGAACCCATCCGCCATCTGCGTCCGCCGGCGCTGGCCCTCACGGGTTCGCCGTTGGCGTGGAATTTGTCGCTCCCCGCCACGATCGCAGACTTCCCTTGTTGCGCACCATTCATGTTCCGTGCGTGCTGCCATCATTACCCCGGTGGAATCGCCGGCTGCGTATCTCGCTCGCTTCACCGACGACGGCGACCTTCCCCGTTATTCTGGCGGGTCGGCTCCCACATTGGCTCTTTCGAGGCCTGCTCAATGTTCACTCACGTTGCGGCCCGCACGGTCCGCTGACCCCCTACGGGGCCTTTCTATCGAAGTGCTTCAGATCATTCGTCGCCTCCTGATCCGCTCCGATCGCTTCCGGCTGGAGCGAGAGTTTGCCGGCCCGGATTTCCACCGGGGAGAACGATGCGCCTTGCCAAGGCACACAGAACAATCGGGCCCGGATTTCCACCGGGGAGAACGATGCGCCTTGCCAAGGCACACAGAACAATCGTGCCGAGAATTCGCATCAGCCGACCCGACGAAGGGAGCGCAAGATGCAACGCTTCAAGAGCCCCGGCTCGGCCCAGAAATTTCTCTCCACTCACGCAGCCGTCTACAACATTTTCAACGTCCAACGCCACCTCACATCAGCCCGAACGCACCGAAGCTTCCGCGCCGCGGCGATGAACACGTGGCGCGCGGCCGTTGCGGCCGCCTGAAAACTCACGAGCCGCAGCCTTGTCGCGTTCTTCGTTCGACAACGTGACAAAGCC
>JBEKSH010000569.1:0-3228 GCA_049517235.1 Roseiarcus sp.
CCGATCGCCGGCTTTGTGCTATCCATTGTCATGGCGTGATCTCCATCGGCGCGCTAACGCCGATTCTGGTTTGCTTTCACAAGCTGGAGATTACGCCACCCTCAAATTCCAACCACCTCCGCGACGGCACCCTATCGCGCATGCGGGGAGTCTAGGATTAGTGACCGATCGCTCGCGGCTCGTCGGAATAGCGATGAGAGCTATTGCCGGAACGCAAAGCGTGGTTTTCACCGAGCTCAAGCCAGGCGCCTATGCGGTCATCACGTTTCACGACGAGAACGACAATGGCAAGCTCGACGAGAACGCGTTGGGACTGCCGACCGAGGGCTACGGGTTCAGCAACGACGCCGAAGGGTTCTTCGCGGCGCCTTCGTTCAAGGACGCCGCCGTGACGCTTGACGGTCATGACAAAGCGATCGCCATCACGCTCAAATATCCGCCGAAGTAGCAACGCGGCGAGAAGCGAGATCGAAGCGGGCCTTATCGGCGGGACCGCGTGGCTCGGCTTCGTGCCCGAACTCTATTTGGGTCGTCCACCGAATTCATCGCGTCTGCAACCCAGTTCTTGGATAGCCTCTTGGCCATATAAAGGCCGGAGGCGCCGTGAAGTAAAGGCATCTTGGATAAGTTAGCCCGTGACGAAACCAATCGCACGGTCAGGCGCTGCGACTGGGGCAGTGCGCCGCGCGTTCTGCGGGAATACACGATTCTGGCTTGATCGAGATCAAAGCAACGAACATGTCCCGACTTATAGTTGAATTGTAACCGATGTCTTCAGTGTGGGGACGTCGCTGGGCGTTGGAGGATGAAATGGTGGACAAGGACCGGGTCGTCGGATCGGCGAAGCAAATCAAGGGCGGAGTCAAGGAGGTGGTCGGCAAGGCCGTCGGTGACCGCAAGCTGGAGGCGGAAGGCAAGGTCGAAAAGATAGAGGGCAAGGTTCAAAACGCCATCGGCGGCCTCAAAGACTCGCTAAAAGGGAAATAGGCGTCGCGCGGCTGCCCGCGTCGTTCGTTGCGAGGTTGGACCTCAACCTGGTTGGTCGTCCATCGGGGGGGTCACAATTGGGGTCTGACTCACATTCGATGAAATCGGAGAGTGGTCTGGCGATGATTTCAACGAGGAATGAGCGCTATGCGATCGAAATTCGAGGTTTCTTCCCTTGTCCCGCCTGGTCTTGTCGTCGAATCCGTCCTCAATGCCGCGGACCAAATGTTGATTGTAGCCGGGGCCCGGACGCCGTCGGCGACGTGTCCGACATGCGGCGTCGAGGCTGCGCGAGTCCACAGCCGTTACGCGCGGCAGGTGCAGGACTTGCCGTGCTCTGGAAAATGCGTTCGGCTCCGGATTTACGTGCGTCGCTTTTTCTGCGACGCGCTCGACTGCAGCGTCGGGATCTTCGCTGAGCGATTTGGAGAAAACGTTCTCGCAAGCCGGGCGCGCCGGACGTCACGGTTGCAGCATATTGTCCACCAGCTTGGCTTGGCTCTCGGCGGTCGGCCAGCCGCCGCCTTCGCGGAGCGTTTGAGGCTTCCGGTCAGCAACGACACGTTGCTTCGCGTCGTCCGTCGCCGAGCCGTCACACCCAACGATCCCGTGTCGATAGTCGGCGTTGACGATTGGGCCATGCGCCGAAATCATCGCTATGGAACAATCATCTGCGATCTCGAACGGCGCCGGATCGTGACGCTCCTGCCGGATCGAGAGATCGGGGCGGTTGAGGCCTGGCTGGCGAACCATCCGGGAATCAAAATCGTCTCCCGCGATCGAGGCGGCGGATACGGCGAGGCGGCCGCCCGAGCGTTGCCGAACGCGACCCAGGTCGCCGATCGCTGGCATTTGATGGACAACGCGAGTGCGGCCTTTCTCGACGCCGTTCGCAAATCCATGCGCGCGATCCGCGGCGTGCTCGGCGCGACCTCGGTCGATCCCGAGTTGCTGACTGCGGCGGAACGACTTCGCTACGAGGGCTATCTTCGGCGAGAGGAAACCAATGCCGAGATTCTTGCCCTGGCGAGAGAGGGGGTCTCGATCAAGCACATCGTCCGCCGAACCCGGCGTAGCCGCAACTTCGTCAGACGGATCGTCCGAGGCGAAGGGGGCGACGTTTTCCGAACACGGCAGACCTCCCTTGACCGCTACCTTCCCTTTCTCGAAGAGCAATGGACCGGCGGCAGCCGCAAGGGCGCGGAGCTTTGGCGACGATTACGGGCCAAGGGCTTTCAGGGTTCGCCCCGCGTGGTCGGCGAATGGGCGACGCGCCGCCGGCGAGCGGAACGGGCAAGCCTGACGCAGCAGCCTACTCTGCCATCCGCCAGAACCCTTGCGCGACTGATGACGCTGAAGCGCGACCACATGACGAAATCCGAAACCGTCACGATCGCGGCAATCGAGACGGGCGTCCCCTCGATCAATGAGGCGCGGTCGCTAATCGACGCTTTCCATGAAATGACCCGAGGCAAGACCGAGCCCAAGCTCGATACCTGGCTCCTTGCGGCTAAGAACAGCCTCATCGGGTCCTTCGCGAGAGGGATCGCTCGCGACGTCGACGCGGTTCGCGCCGCAATTACGTTGCCTTGGTCGAATGGGCAGGTCGAAGGGCAGATTCCAAAGCTGAAGCTAATCAAACGCCAAATGTATGGGCGCGCAAAAATCGATCTTCTCCAAGCTCGCCTGATCGGCGCCGCCTGATCCTCGCGCCAATCATCGAGACTGCGTCAGACCCACAATTGGGGGCGATTTCACGTTAGCAAGAGAAAGGCCTTCGTCGGCTTTCCGGGGTGTGATGGTTACGGCCGTGAGGGCGAATCATGGGAGGAGAAAACCATGTTGTCACGTAAACTAAAGCATCGTTCTCTGGCCGCGCTCGCGGGCGCTGGCGCCATGTTCTTGGCGGCGACCGCATCCCAGGCCGCGATATTGCTTTCTCCGGCCGAACAGTATTCGAGGCCAAATATCCAGTTGGCCTGGTGCGCGGTCGGCGCTCACATCGGACCCGTCGGGGCCTGCATAGGAGGTCCCGGCTATTATGGCTATCGCCATTGCTGGATCAATCGTTGGGGTCATCGGGTCTGCAACTGATTGAGCGCCGCGCTTTGTGGAAAATGGCCGCGGCGTAATTTCCGGCAAGCGTTAAAAAAGCGCACGTTCTGGGCGAGTTCGCGCTTTCTTTAGATGCTTTGCGATGACAGGTTCACGCCAAGCTTACGCGCATCAGTCCGGGAGCCC
>JBEKSH010000570.1:0-3221 GCA_049517235.1 Roseiarcus sp.
GTGCGTCGCTCAAAACTCGTCGATTCAAAGCTCGTCTCCATTTTCGAGCCTTGAATCAAATTTCTCCCGAAAAGGGAATCCCCGGCCTTAAAGTCAATGTCCACAGGCCCTAATCTGCGCCGCCGGGAGGCGAATCAGATGACCTATTGCTGCGGGATTCTTGTGGCCGACGGGCTGGTCATGATCGCCGACACGCGCACCCATGCGGGCCTTGACGACATTTCGACCTACCGCAAGCTGCATCTGTTCCATGGCGAGGGGCGTCACGCGATCGCCATCGCGACCGCCGGCAATCTGTCGGCGACGCAAAACGTCATCAATCTGCTCGCCGAGGGGGTGGACGGCCGCGAGTCCGAGGCGCCCGATTCCTTGAAGGTCGAGACGATCGACCAGGCGCCCAATATGTTTGCCCTGGCGCAATTGGTGGGCCGGGCGGTTCGGCAGGTGCGGCGCGTCGACTCCGACGCCTATCAGCAGGAAAGCGTCGCGTTCCAGGTGACGTTTCTCGTCGGCGGCCAGATCGGCAAGGAACGGCCGCGCCTGTTCATGGTCTATTCGGCGGGCAATTTCATCGAATGTTCGCCCGACGCGCCGTTCCTGCAGCTCGGCGAGCATAAGTATGGCAAGCCGATCCTCGATCGCGCCATCGCCTACCAAACCGATCTCCAGGACGCGCTGAAAATCGGCCTGATCTCGATGGACTCCACGCTCAAGTCGAATCTTAGCGTGGGTCTGCCCATCGACATCGTCGCTGTGCGGCGCGATGCGCTAGCGTTCGAGGTCCAGGCGCGAATCGAGGCGTCCGATCCCTATTTCCGCGATCTCCGGGAACGCTGGTCGGCCGCGCTGCGCGCCGCCCATGCGGGTATTCCGCGCCCGCCGTACGGCCCGCGGCAGGGCTAGGCCTTCCGCCGTCCCGTCGAAGGATCGGCGCTCACCCGTTTGCTCCAGATCGACTCCGGCAATGCGCTTGGCGCTCACTGGCCGATGTTGCCGGGGGGAATTGGCGGCGCGTCGGTCGGAAAGAAACGCCGGATGATTCCGCCGCGCTGGGAGGGGGGCGCCGTCGCAGGGGGCGCGGTGTCCGTGTCGAGCGGGTTCGGCGCGCTGGCGTCGGCCGGCTTGGGCGGCGGCTTGCGCTTCTTGGGCGGGGGCGCGAGTTTTGGATCGGTCGGCGCGGCCGCCGGAGCGGCGTCGGGCGGGCCGGAATCGGGCTCCTCCACTTGTTCGGGCGGCGTGTGGATGATCTGCGTTCCGCCTTTGCAGTCGGTCATCCAGATGTCGTAGACCGGGTGCTCGACGCCATGCAGGCCGGGGCTGGCGGCGAACATCCAGCCGGTGAAGACGCGATCGTAGGTCTTCTTTTCGGTGATTTCATCGACCTCCACGAAAACATCCGTTCGCGGCGCCTCGGTCGGCGGCCGCGTGTAGCAGACGCGCGGCGTGACCAGCAGAGAACCGAACTGCACCGTTTCGTCGATCCCGACTTCGAACGAAATGATGCGGCCGGTGATCTTGTCGAGACCCGAGAAAACGGCGGTCGGATGACTGATCCTGTCGGCCGAGGCGGGGCCGACGGCGAACCGGGCCGCGACGAGCATTGCGCCGAGGGCGATTGAGGCGGCGGCGCCGCGCGTTTTCGCGTTCATTGTTCGATTCGGACCCGCCGCAACCAGACCCCGCGCCCCATATCACGCGCCTGTCTCGCGACAAAGCGGGGCCAAATGAAGGCGCCTTGCGCCGCCTCGGGGACGCGACGCGTTCCTTCAGCCGCCCGGCGTCCACGCCTGATAGTCGCCCTCCGCCGCCTGGCGGCGGCCGGCGCCCATCGTCGAGCCGGCGGGGCGATAGGCGAGCGGGGTGCCCGTGAGGTTGCCGATGTGCGGGCGCTCCCACTCGCGGGCGCGATAGTCCTCCTGGGTCGGCGGCGTGTCGACGGTGTGATGCAGCCAGCCGTTCCAGCCGGGCGGCGTCATCGAGGCTTCGGCGAGCCCGTTGTAGATCACCCAGCGCCGCACGAAGCCCAAAGCCGGATCGATCGCGCCGCCGCGCGTCTGGTAATATTCGTTGCCGAACTCGTCGCGCCCGACGAATTCGCCGTGGCGACGGGTGTAAAACAGCGTGTTCAGCGTCGCGCCGTTCCACCAGGTGAAGAGCCGCAAGAGGAACAGTTTCATGCGTTGGTTCCCGGCCGGTCGCAACTTGAGCCAATCGGGCGGATTGAGCCCGCGTTTTCGCGGCGGACTATGACGAGGCGCGCCCGACCTGTCCAGCGCGCAATGGGGCGTGCGGCGCGCGCTCGAGCAGGTCGGCGCCCTCACGCGATATTGCCGCTTGCGCGCGCCGCCCGACTCGGTCGATGCTGTCAAGAGGCTTGGCCGTTAACGCTAAGTTATACATTTTTGATCCACAATATGTTGTGCCAGATGCAATCTTCGGCACAAACTGTTGACGATTTCGTCATGAAAGCGTAATGTTCTCTGGGTCGGCGGGCTGCGGGATTTGGTGGTTTTGAGGCGTCCGCGGGGCGTTGGCTGATGCGGTTCGCCGGGCGAAGAGTCGGGCGCGCCGCCAGCGGGCGGGGCGGGGCGCGGCGCGTTAGGTCTCAAAAGCCGTCGGCGGCTTGGGCGGTTCAGACAGTCGACTATTCAAATCGGGGGGCCGCGTGGCGGTCGGGGCGGACTTGCGTCCGCACAACGGGGAACGAAGAAATGCGGATCGAGCGGCGATACACCAAGGCCAATGTTTCACCCTACGCCTTGATCGAATTTCATACGACCAGGAGCGAGATCCGCAATCCGGACGGCTCGGTGGTGTTCGCGCTCGACAATATCGAGGTTCCCGCCGGCTGGAGCCAGGTGGCGGCCGACGTGCTCGCCCAGAAATATTTCCGCAAGGCGGGAATCCCGGCGCGGCTGAAGCGCGTCGAGGAGAATTCCACGCCGTCGTTCCTTTGGCGCTCCGTTCCCGACGAGGCGGCGCTCGAGGCGCTGCCCAAAGCAGAGCGCTATGGCTCGGAGACCACCGCCAAACAGGTGTTCGACCGGCTCGCCGGCGCCTGGACCTATTGGGGCTGGAAGGGCGGGTATTTTGCGCAGGAGGAAGACGCGCGCGCGTATTTCGACGAAATGCGCTTCATGCTGGCGCGCCAGATGGCGGCGCCCAATTCGCCGCAATGGTTCAACACCGGCCTGCACTGGGCCTATGGCGTCGACGGGCCG
>JBEKSH010000571.1:0-3220 GCA_049517235.1 Roseiarcus sp.
GACTCGCCGGCGCGGTGGTTCATCGCGAGATGGCGACCGCCGACACGATGCAACGCTACCTCAATACGCCGGGCGGCGCGGTCTACGGCTTCGCGCCGGTCGACACGCTCGGCCAGACGATCAGGCGAGGTCCGCGCACCGCGATCGACGGGCTCTGGCTGGCGTCCGCCTACGCCGTCAGCGGCGGGTTCACCGGCGCGATGATCGGCGGCACCCAGGCGGCGAGCGATGCGATGCGCGAGGCTCGCGCGCGCCGGGCGTGACGGGCGTGACCCGATGAAGCGGCGCTCGACGCAGGCGGGTCTGTTGCGCCATTGACGCGCGTTTCAGCGCGTCAAGTGTTGCCATCGACCAGCGCGGGTCCGCTGGTGGTGGAGAGCGCGCCCGAGGGAGCCGCGCAGGTCACCGGCGGCGACCAGTCTCCGCCGATCTGGATGACGTCGCCGCCATAGACGTTGATGTTCCAAAGGCTCGCCAAATCGAGCAGCAGCGCCCTTCCCGCGCCGTCGGCGCCGACGCTGCATCCCCGCAATTCCGCCCGGCCGGAAGCGCTGAACAGCGGCGTGAGCTGCTGCAGGACGCCCGCCGTCTGGCCGAAATTCGTGACGCTGACGCCCGCGAAATCCTGATCCGTCGAGTCGCCGGAGGCGCCGCTGGAGACGTTCTGGGAGCCGGGGCCGCCGTGCCCCCAGATGCGCAAGGCGTCGACCGCGCCCGCGGACGCGGCGTTCACCACGGCGGAAACCATTTGGGTGACGCCGTTGCTCATCCCGTAGAATTGCAGTTGCGTGGAGGCGACGCACGCCGCGTTCAACGCCGCGATGCGACTGGCGCCCAGCGCGGAGTCGGTCATGTCGATGCAATCGATCACCATGGACCTCTTCCTTTCGCCGCACGCGAAACTGGCGGCCGAACGCCGCCGAATGCGACGCTGCCGGCTTACGGGACGGCGCGGCGCGATTTGGCCCGCGGCCATACGCGTGTCCGGGAGATACCCGTCTAGTTGCTTGGAGTGTCGTATTCCAGAGTCGCCTGCGCCGTGCTCGATGGGTCGCCAAGCATGACGAGCTGCACCGAGCCGGCGGGCGGGACAAAAAGAGGACTCGACGCCCCGGGGCTGAGATCAAGATAGCCGGGGTCGCCGGCGCCATGCGAAATGCTGTTTCCGGTCGCGTCAAGGCCAACCAGCGTCAGCAGGCAACTTCCGGTATTGGCCGGATTGCGAATGCCATACTGGCACTGCCAGGCCGTACTCAGGATAACCACGTAATTGACAGGGGCGCCTGGAGCCGGCGCGACGACGGTTGATCGATCGGCCATTGACGCCTCCGTGGCGGCGATCCTCTCGCGAGATTTGCAAGCATCGCAACACCGCCCTGCCGCGGGCAAGGTCAACGCCGCGCATTGACCCCAGCTTAGCCCGGATTTGAAGCTCCCGCGAGCGAGCGCCGAGGGATTAAGGTGAAAGAATCATGCGGCGATCAGGCTTGCGAGGAGCGGGCCGTTCCCATTGGGGGAACGCCAGGCTAATAGCCTCGCGCCGTTCTCGGCGCGTAAGCCAGGTCGGGCGGATAATCGAAATTTGCGGCATGTCGACGCCGTCGCTCGCGTGATCAAGTCTGTGCATGAGAACCCGCCAACCGGAACGCCCATGAAACCGGTTATGGTCTTGTCGTCAATAGGCTTATCGACCCCGCGTCCGGCAAGCAGCTGGTCGCCTCTACGGCGGGACGCAATTCTCCACCGCGAACGCGCATTGTTCGCCAAGCGGCAATGGGCCGCCGTCGGGCGCGGCATAGGCGATCTGGCTCACCCTTGAATTGGTCATGATAATGATCACGCCGCAGTGGCGGTCGCGCGCGAACCACGACGCCATGCCGTTGAAACCGGACGCGAGGAACAGGCCTCCCACCTCGGCATTTCCCGACCGATAGGTCCAGATGTCCGTCGAGCCGATCCTCGCGCGGCGGTCCGGCGCGCCCAGGCAGGCGCGGACGTGCTTCTTGGAAAGCCCGATCATCCTCTGCTGGGCGATCTGGTCGCTTTCAGGCGTCTCCGCGCAGGCGGCGCTCGCGAAGAACGCCGCCGCGCCCAGGATCGTCAATGCGCTTTTCATCGCTGTCCCCCCGGCTCGGGAAAATCTAGCATGATTCCGCGATCGACCGCAGCCGCCCTTCGCCGGTTTGCGTCTCAGCGCGGCGTCGCGCGCATCGCCTCGACGATCGTCATCGTCTCGACGCTGACGCGCGTGACGCGCTTCAAGAGGTCGATCACCTTCTCCTTGTAATCGGCGAAGCGGTAGGTGTTGAACTTCTCCCGGATCGTCGGGTCCTTCGGCGTCTTTTCCTTGTACTGGTCGAGAATCCATTCGAGCGCCGAGCGGTTGCCGAGCCTGTAGCTCCAGGCTTGCGGCGGCGCGCCGGACAGTTGCGTCTCGCTGTCGAGCCGGATGATCCCGTGGTCCTGGTCGGCCCTGAGAACGGCCTTCGGCGTTTGCCCGGCGGCGGCGGCCTTTTCGTCCTTGACGTCGACGCGTTGAAGCGGCCACGGCGCGACCTGCTCATAGCCGATGTGCAGCGCCATCAGCGTCTCGCCCCAACCGGCCCAACGCCAGAAATCCGCATAAAACGGAATGCGCGGAAATTCGCGCTTGAGATTCTGCGCGTATTTTTCGCGATAGGTCGGATCGTGCAGGACGGCATAGACGTAATGAAAAATCGCGTCCTTGGTGATCGGTCGCGCCCCTTCCTCCCTTGCGGGGGAAGGTGTCGTCGCGTCAGCGACGACGGATGAGGGGTCGTTTGCCGAGAACGCCGCGCTCGCCGATATGCCGCGCTTCGCCGATCGCGCCTCATCCTGCGCCGCCCCCTCATCTCAAGGCGAATGCGTAGCATTCGTCCGCGTCACGCCGCGCGCTATCCCCTTCGCCCCTTGCGGGAGAACGCAGCCCGACGAAGTCGGGTCGGATGAGGGGCCGCCCGACGCGAGCGCCGCGCTCGCTGATGTGCCGCGCTTCGCCGTCCGCGCCTCATCCTGCGCCGCCCCCTCATCCGTCATGCTCCGCATGGCGCCTTCTCCCGCAAGGGGAGAAGGGGGCGCGCTGTCCAGCCCGGATAGATAGGTGACGGAATGGACCGGATAGATGGGTGACAGTTCTGTGTTGGCTGGGAGGACCAGCCGATGGCTTGGCGAGAGAACTGTGCGATGGACGGGCGGATGG
>JBEKSH010000572.1:0-3219 GCA_049517235.1 Roseiarcus sp.
TCTCCATATATTCGGACATGTCGATGCGCACCATCGCGGTGTCGTCGTCGAACAGGAACGAGGCGAGCGCCTTGGTCAGCTCGGTCTTGCCAACGCCGGTCGGACCCAGGAACATGAACGATCCGATCGGGCGATGGGGGTCCTGCAGCCCGGCCCTGGCGCGCCGCACCGCGGTCGAGACCGCCGTCACCGCTTCGCTCTGGCCGACCACGCGCCTGGCGAGCTCCGCTTCCATCTTGAGCAGCTTGTCGCGCTCGCCCGACAGCATCTTGTCGACCGGCACGCCGGTCCAGCGCGACACGACTTGGGCGACCATATCGGGTGTCACCGCCTCGTCGACCAGGTGCTCGCCGGCCGTTGATTCGGTCGCCGCGAGCTTCTTTTCGAGATCGGGAATGACGCCGTAGGCGAGTTCGCCGGCGCGCTGATATTCGCCCTTGCGCTGCGCCTGGGCGAGATCGTTGCGGGCGGTCTCGAGCTGCTCCTTGAGCTTCTGCGCCGCGCCGAGCTTGTCCTTTTCGGCCCGCCAGCGCGCGGTCAGCGCGTCGGACTTCTCCTGGAGATCGGCGAGTTCGCCGGTCAGCTTCTTCAGGCGATCCTGGGAAGCCGCGTCGGTCTCTTTCTTCAGCGCCTCCTGCTCGATCTTGAGCTGGATGATCCGGCGATCGAGTTCGTCAAGCTCTTCGGGCTTGGAATCGACCTGCATGCGCAGGCGCGAGGCCGCCTCGTCGACCAGATCGATCGCCTTGTCCGGCAGGAACCGGTCGGCGATGTAACGGTTCGACAGAGTCGCCGCCGCGACGATCGCCGCGTCGGTGATATGCACGCCGTGGTGCACTTCGTATTTTTCCTTGAGGCCGCGCAGGATCGAAATCGTGTCTTCGACGGTGGGCTCGGAGACGAAGACGGGCTGGAAGCGGCGCGCGAGCGCGGCGTCCTTTTCGACATGCTTGCGGTATTCGTCGAGCGTGGTCGCGCCTATGCAATGCAATTCGCCGCGCGCCAGCGCGGGCTTGAGCAGGTTCGAGGCGTCCATCGCGCCGTCCGCCTTGCCCGCGCCCACCAGCGTGTGCATTTCGTCGATGAACAGGACGATGCCGCCCTCGGCCGCGGTGACCTCGTTCAGCACGGCTTTGAGGCGCTCCTCGAATTCGCCGCGATATTTCGCGCCGGCGATCAGTGAGCCCATATCGAGGGCGAGGAGCTTCTTGTCTTTCAGCGATTCCGGGACGTCGCCATTGACGATGCGCAAGGCGAGGCCTTCGACGATGGCGGTCTTGCCGACGCCGGGCTCGCCGATCAGCACCGGGTTGTTCTTGGTGCGGCGCGACAGCACCTGGATGGTGCGGCGGATTTCCTCGTCGCGGCCGATCACCGGATCGAGCTTGCCCGCTCTGGCGGCGTCGGTGAGATTGCGCGCATATTTCTTCAGCGCGTCATAGGCGTTCTCGGCGCTCGCCGAATCGGCGGTGCGGCCCTTGCGCAGATCCTCGATCGCGGCGTTCAAGGTCTGGGCCGAGACGCCGGCGTTGGCGAGAATTTTGGAGGCTTCCGCGCCCTTCTCCATGGCGATGGCGAGCAGCAGGCGCTCGACGGTGACGAAGGAATCGCCCGCCTTCTGGGCGATCTTCTCGGCGTTGTCGAACAGCCGCGCGGTGGTCGGCGCCAGATAGAGCTGGCCCGCCCCCGAACCCTGCACCTTGGGCAGTTTGGCGAGCGCCAGCTCGACTTGCGCGAGCGCGTCGCGCGAGCGGCCGCCCGCCTTGTCGATCAGCCCGGCCGACAGGCCCTGATCGTCATCGAGCAGAACCTTCAAGAGATGCTCGGGCGTGAATTGCTGATGGCCTTCGCGCAACGCCAGCGACTGCGCGCTCTGGATGAAGCCGCGCGCGCGCTCGGTGTATTTTTCCAAATTCATTTCGTTCGTTCTCCTCAGGCCCCGGCCGCGCCCCGAAGCGACGCCGGCCGGACCAAACGATGAATGATGGGCCACTTGAGGCGGCACATCCGTTATTTAGGCGCCTTATCGATCGGCGGAAGGGGGAATCGGGCAGATTTTGGAGGGAGAGGCGCTTACCCCACCCTAAAACGCCGACTCAGCCTTTGAGCATTACTTACAATCTTCGGCATGTCCGGCATTGATCTATGTCGGGAAATCGCCAGGGCGAGCACGGCTCGCGCCTATTCGCGGAGAATCGTGTCGGGCGGCCGGAGTGACGGCCGCATTGCGGCCAAATCGGACCTATCAGCTGGCGCCACGCGTTCGATTTTACGCCGCCAGCGCGTCTATCCCAGACGCGGCCACGTATCGCTGAGCCGGTACCCCGCCGGCCAAGGATCGCTGGGATCGAGCATGTGCTGGTGCGTTCCGGTGATCCACGCGCGGCCTGAGATGACGGGGACGATCGCCGGCCGGTCGGCGATCGTCGCCTCGGCGGCGATCCGGCAATCAAACTGCGATCCGATGATCGAGCGCGCGACATAACGGTCCCCGATCTTCATGCGGCCCCTCGCGTGCAGCGTCGCCATGCGCGCCGAGCAGCCGGTGCCGGTCGGCGAACGGTCGATCTTGCCGGGCCGCACCACCACCGCGTTGGCGCCGGTCAGGGCGCCGTCATCTTCCGCCAGCGGACCCGCGAACTGGCAGAACGAGATATGATCCCATTGCGCGTTGTCGGGATGGACGAAGCCCAATTGCTCGTTGGCCGCCGCTGTGATTTTCATGCCCGCCTCGGCAAGGTCGCGCGCCTCGTCGGGCCGGATCGCAAAGCCCAAAGCCGCCGCGTCGACGATGACGAAACTATCGCCGCCATAGGCGATGTCGACCTTGAGGGAGCCGAAACCCTTGACCTCGAGCGGCGCGTCGAACCTGTCGGCGAACGAGGGCACGTTCTGCACGCTGATCCGCTCGGCCTTGCCGCCCCGGCACTCCGCGACGACTTCGATCAAGCCGCCCGGCGCCTCCAGCGTCAGGCGCGTCTCTGGCTCCCGCATCGCCACGATGCCGCTGTCGAGCAGGACGGTCGCGACACAAATCGCATTGGAGCCCGACATCGGCGGCGTGTCCTCGGGCTCCATGATAATGAAGGCCGCGCACGCGTCGGGGTGTTTGGGCGGCACGAGCAGATTGACGTGCCGAAACACGCCGCCGCGCGGCTCGTTGAACATGAAATCGCGCAATGTTTGATCCCGCGCGATGAAGCGCGACTGCTCCCACAG
>JBEKSH010000573.1:0-3210 GCA_049517235.1 Roseiarcus sp.
CGATCTGATCGTGCTGTTCGATCCGCAGGCCTCGACCATTCCCAGCGGCGTCGAGCCGGGGCCGCTGTTCGTCCGCGTCGCCAAGGCATTGGCGCGTCTGCTGCAAGAGCGAACCGGCGACGGCTATGTGCTGCGCGTCGATCTGCGCCTGCGGCCAGATCCCGGCGCCACCCCGATCGCGCTCGCCATTCCCAGCGCCTACGCCTATTACGAAACGCTCGGCCAGAACTGGGAGCGCGCGGCGATGATCAAGGCGCGGCCGGTCGCCGGCGACATTGCGATCGGCGAGCGCTTCCTCGACGCGCTGGCGCCGTTCATCTGGCGCAAGTATTTCGACTATGGGTCAATCGCCGACATTCACGCGATGAAGCGGCAGATTCACGCCGTTCGCGGGCACGAGCAGGTGACCGTGCCCGGCCACGACATCAAGCTCGGGCGCGGCGGCATTCGCGAAATCGAATTCTTCGTGCAGACCCAACAGCTGATATTTGGCGGCCGCAGGCCGCGCATGCGCGGCGCGCGCACCCTCGACATGCTCGCCGAGCTGCATGCCGACGGCTGGGTGAGCGCGCAGGCGGCGTCGGAATTGTCGCAGGCCTATCTGTTCCTGCGCCGCCTCGAACATCGCCTGCAGATGGTCGCCGACGAGCAGACGCAACGATTGCCGTTCGATTCGGACGAACTGACGCGTTTCGCCAACTTCTGCGGCTATGACGGCCTCGACGAATTTAGCGCCGACGTCGTGGCGCGTTTGCGCGACGTCGAGAAGCATTACGCGCGGCTGTTCGAACATGCCCCTGGCCTCGACGCAAGCGCCGGCAGTCTGGTTTTCACCGGCGTCGTCGACGATCCCGAGACGATGGAGACGTTGCGGCGCCTCGGCTTTCGTCAGCCGGAACAGGCCGCCGAGACGATTCGCGGCTGGCATTTCGGGCGCCGCGCGGCGATTCGCAGTCCCCGCGCGCGCGAAGTGCTGACCGAGCTGACGCCGGTCCTTCTCGACGCCTTTTCCGGATCGGGCGATCCCGACGCCGCCCTGGCAGCCCTCGACGCCGCGCTCAGCCGGATGACGGCGGCGGTGGAATTGTTCTCGATCCTGCGCTCCAACGCGCAATTGCGCGAATTGTTCGCCGACGTGCTGGGCAGCGCGCCGCGCCTCGCCAATGTCATCGCCCGGCGTCCGCACGTGCTCGACGGCGCGATCGATCCAGGGCGCGCCAACCTGATCGCCGAAGGGCTCGACGAGTCGGCGCTCACGCGGCGCGTCGCCGGCTACGTGGAGAGCGCGACGACGTTTGAAGGCGTGCTGGACCGGGCGCGCGATTTCGCCGCCGAGGAAATGTTTCTGATCGGCGTGCGGTTGCTCTCCGGCGTGCTCGATCCCGACCGCGCGGGCCAGGCCTATAGCGCGCTCGCCCAAGCCGTGACGAGCGTGCTGCTCCAGCATGTCACGGAGGCTTTCGCGCTCGAATACGGCGATTTGCCCGGCGGGCGCGTCGCCGTGCTCGCCCTGGGCAAGCTCGGCTCGCGGGAGATGACTGCCGCTTCCGACCTCGACCTGATCCTGATCTACGATTTCGACGCCGAGGGCGGTGAGTCCGACGGTCCACGCCGGCTGGGGGCGGCGCAATATTACACGCGCCTGACGCACCGCCTGCTCGCGGCGCTGACCGCCCCGACCAAGGCGGGCAAACTCTACGAGGTCGATTTGCGCCTGCGTCCGTCGGGGCGTAAGGGTCCAGTCGCCACGCAGTTCGCCGGCTTCACGCATTATCAGCGCGACGAGGCGGAAACCTGGGAGCATATGGCGCTGACCCGCGCCCGGGTCATCGCCGGCGACGCCGGACTGGCGCGCGCGATCGACGGGGCGATCGCCGCGACGCTGGGCGCCAGACGCGACCGCGCCGCCCTCGCCAAGGACGTGAGGGAAATGCGCGCGCTGATCGCGCGCGAGAAGGGCGACGCTGACCCCTGGGACTTGAAGCTCGTCTCCGGCGGCCTGCTCGACATCGAATTCCTCACGCAATTCCTCGTGCTCGCCTCGGCGCATCAACGCCCGGCCATTCGCGACGTCTCGACGCGCGCCGTCATCGCCAAGGCCGCGGCGGAAGGCCTGCTGGCGCCGGCGCAAGCGGAAATCCTCGCGAGCGCGCATCGCCTGTTCACCGACGCGACGCAGATCATGCGCCTGGCCGTCGACGGGCCGTTCGATCCCGCGCGCGCGGCCGGCGGCGTCAAGCGCCGCATCGCCGCCGCCGCCGGGCTGCCCGATTTCGAGGCGCTGGCCGACGCGATCGCCGAGGCGCGCGGCAAAGTGCGGCAGGCCTTTCGGGCGGTGGTGGGTCGAGAAGGGGGCGTTTTGCGTGAGTCTTGAATCCGTTCGCGCCTTCCTCGCCGAAAAGGCGCCCGACTTGCGCATCGTCGAGCTCGACGTGACCACTGCGACGGTCGCGCAGGCCGCAGCGGCGCATGGGGTCGAGCCTCGCCAGATCGCCAAGACGCTGTCGCTGCGCGTCGGCGACCGCGTCGTGCTGATTGTCGTGGCCGGCGACGCGCGGCTCGACAACAGGAAAATCAAGGCCGCCTTCGGCGCCAAGCCGCGCTTGCTGGAGGCCGAGGAAGTGGCTGAGGTCACCGGCCATCCCGTCGGCGGCGTCTGCCCGTTCGGGCTGGCGAGACCGCTGGCGATCTACTGCGATACTTCGCTGCGCGATTTGGGCGAGGTGGTGCCGGCGGCCGGCGCGACCAACGCCGCGGTGCGCATCGATTCGGCTCGGCTCGCCGAGTTGGTCGGCGCGCAATGGGTCGACGTCTGCCAGGATCGGTGACGTCGCGGGGGATGCGCGAGGAGCGCGCCCCGGGGACAGGGAAGGATGCGATGTGCAGGCGATCTTCGTGCTAGTCTGGGCCGCAGGGGAATGACGCGATGACCGAGACGCGGAAACTCGCAGCGATCCTGGCGGCCGATGTCGTCGGCTTCAGCCGGCTCGCCGGGGCGGACGAGGATCGCACGCTGGCGCGGCTCAGGGCGCTGCGCAGCGATCTGATCGATCCGACCATCGCCGTGCACAAGGGGCGCGTGGTCAAGCGCACCGGCGACGGCGCGCTCGTCGAGTTCCGCAGCGTGGTCGACGCCGTACGCTGCGCGATCGAGGTGCAAAACGCCATGGTCGAGCGCAACGCCGGCGTGCCGGCCGAGCGCCGCATCGA
>JBEKSH010000574.1:0-3209 GCA_049517235.1 Roseiarcus sp.
GGGATCGTCCAATTCGTATTCGACGGTTGCGCCGATGTGCAGCGAATGGACGCGCAGCCGCCGGTCGCGCCGCGCCGCCGCCGCCACAAAGGTCGACTGCTCGAGCGCGGCGGGGAGCACGAAGCCGTCATTGTAATCCGTATGCTCGCCGATCAGGTTGACCCGCCCGGGCGCGCGATACAGACGCGGCTCGCCGGCGAACTCTTGCCGGAACCTGTCCCTCAGCGCCGCTCGGCCGACCATCGCCCGCTCCCCCCTTGCACCCTTCCCAACGCGCGGTCTCGCGGAGCGCGGGAGCGATGGGCTTGAGCCGACTTGCAAAACTTTGGATTCATCAATGCAACGGAAAAGCTGGAATGTCCAGGAAATACTTCTCTAAAACAGAAAAATTGGCCTCCTCTCGTATTGCGCGGCGCTAGGCGTTGCGCGCGGTGGGAGAGCTTGACAGATCGCGGCGCTTCCGAAGGCCCGACAACGGCCGCCAGTGGAGCCTCGGCGAAACGCGGCCGCGATGGGATCATAGTCAACCCCGACAAAAGAATTCCATTTTTTGAGATGGGTCAATTCCCGCAGCGAGCGCGTTTGGAATTGTGCTAAAGGATAATTGCGCCGTGTCCGAACGAACGTGTGGTGATCGATGCATCGCTGGGACGCGGAGTTGTCTTCTTTTTCAGAATTGCCATCAGGCGCGGTGATTCGGACGCGGCCCGCTCCGCGGTTCGCGCGCTTCTCAGCCGGGCGGAGACGGATGCGATGACGAGCCTCAGGCACAAGGACAGCATGGCGTGAACCAGCCTCTCGCGGCCGCCGTGACCGCCGTCGAGCCGGCCTTTCGAGACATCGTTCGGCTCGAAGGCGTGCATAAGTATTTCGGCGCCGTGCATGCGCTGAACAACATCAACCTGGCGATCGGCGGGAACGAGATCGTCGGCCTTATCGGCGACAATGGCGCCGGCAAGTCGACGCTCATCAAGGTCATGACCGGCGTGATGCCGCCGAGCGCCGGCCGCATCTTCGTCCGCGACAAGGAGGTCAACCTCTCCGACTACTCGGTGCGCCGGGCGCACAGTCTTTCCATCGAGACGGTCTACCAGGACAAGTCGCTCGCCGAGAAACAACCGCTGTGGCGGAACTTCTTCGTCGGCCGGCAGATCACCGACCGCTTCGGCTTCATCGACTTCAAGCGCGAGAAAGAGATCGCCAACCAGATCCTGATCGACGTCATCGGCTTTCGCGGCGTCGGCATCACCGTCGATTCGACCATCGGCAATCTCTCGGGCGGCGAACGCCAAGGCATCGCGATCGGTCGCGCCATGCACTTCAACGCCGATCTCATCATCCTCGACGAGCCGACCGCGGCGCTGGGCGTCGCCGAAGTGCGCAAGGTCATCGACTTCGTCGGGCGCATCAAGACGTCCGGCCGCGCCTGCATCTACATCGAGCACAACCTCGCCCACGTGCACGAGGTCGCCGACCGGCTGATTGTTCTCGATCGCGGCGCCATCGTGGCCGAGATCCTTCCGAAGGACATGTCGGTAGTGGAGCTCACCGAATACCTCATCCATCTGCAGCGCAAGACCTGAGGCGGCGGAAAAATGGAAAAGAGCGGCTCCATCTCGATTTTCCAGCGCTTCGAAGGGCTGCCGATCATCATCGTCTTCGCGTTGCTGCTCGCCCTGTTCATGTACACCGCGCCGACTGTGTTCCTGCAGCCCTTCATCTATACGACGTTCCTCTCGACGCTGCCGCCGCTTATCCTGCTCGCCATCGGCCTCACCTTCGTCATCGGGGCCGGCGAGATCGACCTCTGCTTCCCGGCGATCATCGCCTTTTCCGGCTTCGTCTTCGCGGTCCTGTTCAAGGAATACAACCTCGGCTGGATCGCGGTGGCGGCGGGGCTCGCTTCCGGCGTCCTCGTCGGCTTCATCAACGGCGTGCTCGTCGCCAAGATGGGAATTCCGTCGTTCATGGCGACGCTGGCAACCCAGTTCTTCTGGGCTGGCATGGCGACGGTGCTTTCCGGCGGCAAGTCGTACGCCCTGCGTGAGGCCGAGCAGAGTTCGGTTTGGCAATGGATCGTCGGCCGGCCGTTCGCCGACAGCCAGACGGCATGGCTGACGCAGGTGCCGCTGCAGGCGCTGTGGACGAGCATCATCGTCGTCTTCCTGTGGCTCATCCTCACCCGCCATCGCTTCGGCGAGCACGTCCTGTTCATCGGCGATTCCAACGAAGTTTCGCGCGTCGTCGGCATCGATGTCGATCGCGAGAAGATCAAGCTCTTCACGCTGATGGGATTCCTCGCCGCCTGCGCCGCGATCATGCTGACGCTGGAGAACAAGAATTTCTTCGGCAATCAGGGACAGGGATACCTGCTCACCGCCATCGCCTCGGTGCTGATCGGCGGCACCTCGATCTTCGGCGGGCGCGCCACAATCATCGGCACCGTGTTCGGCTGTTTCATCATCGGGATGGTCGAGGCGGGCCTGGTGGCGTCCGGCCTCACCGGCGCCTGGGTGCGCACGGTTCAGGGCCTGATCTTCCTGATCTCGATCATTTTCTACCTCTACGCCGACGAGCCGCAGCGCCGTCGCACCTTCTTCGCGCGCCTCGGGCGCTTCCAGGGTTTCGGCCGCGTGCAATCGGCCGAATGAATGCCGCCAGCTTCGCCAAACGGCGCCAGGGGCGGTAAGTAAGGGAGAGAAACAGATGAAACGATCCAAGATCCTGATGGCTGGCGCCGCCGCGGCGGCGCTGCTCGCCGGCGTCGGTACGGCCCTTGCCGCCGATCCGATCGGCAAAGGCCTCACCATGTACATGCAGATGGGCGGCAACGCCGGCGATGGCGCCACCCTCGCCCGCCAGACCGGCGCGTCCGAGGCCGCCGCCGCGTTCGGCGTCGAACTCAAGGCGCAGTTCTCCGCCTGGGCGCCCGAGACGATGATCAACCAGTTCAAGGAAGCGGTCGCCGCCAAACCGAGCTGCATCGAGATCATGGGCCATCCCGGCAACGTCGCCTTCCATGATCTGGTCAAAGCCGCAGTCGACCAGGGCATCGTTGTCACCGACGGCAATGCTCCGTTGAGCGAACTGC
Source organism: Roseiarcus sp. (assembly GCA_049517235.1). GTDB lineage: Bacteria > Pseudomonadota > Alphaproteobacteria > Rhizobiales > Beijerinckiaceae > Roseiarcus. Next base: position 3,092 of record JBEKSH010000574.1, read on the forward strand.
AGAAGGAATTCGGCACCAAGGGCTTCGGCTACGCCGGCGTCGATCTTTGCGCCGGCGGCACGCTGACCGCCAACGCCATGCTGGCGCAAGGCCCGAAGGCGGGCGACCAGGCGGTGGT
>JBEKSH010000575.1:0-3199 GCA_049517235.1 Roseiarcus sp.
GATCCGGTCCGTCTCTTCGCAAATCAGCCGCGTGAGGCCGCGATCCTCATCGCCGACCGAACTTTCGAGCAGTTGCGCCGCCCCGCGGATGCCCGAAAGCGGATTCTTGATCTCGTGGGCGAGCATGGCGCCGAGCGCCGTGACTGATCGCGCCGCGCCACGATGCGTCAGCTGTCTGTCCATTTTTTCGGCAATTGATCGTTCTTGAAGCATGACGATGACGCCGCCGCCGCTTTCAGGCAAAGGCGAGACAAAAGCGTCGACCAATCGCCCAAGACCCGTGCGCGGCGTGCTGATGTCGAGCTTATAGCCGCTGATCGGCGCTTGGCTGGCGATGGCTTCCTCGACGAGGTCGAGCACGGGCGAACCGAACGGCATGATGTCGGCGAGGCGGGAGCGCTGCAGCATCGCCCGCCCCATGTCGAAGAAATGCTCGGCGGCGTTATTCACGTCGCGGATGCATCCCAAGGCGTCGAGTTCGAGGATCGGCTGCGACAGGGCGTTAAGCAGCCGCAGCGCGTTGGCGAAGGCGTCGCGATTGGTCGGCGGAACCTCCGGGCGCCGGTTCACGCGGCCACCCTGAGCTCGGATTCGCGGAACGCCGCGGCCAGAAGCTGGCGCGCCTTGCCCGCCTCGTCGCAAGTCACCAGCTTGAGCCGATCGGCCGGCGATGCTCCCGCCTTTTCCGCATAGGCGGAAAGATGCTTTCGCGCATGGCGCAGGCCGGCATGCGAACCGAACAGCCCAAGCAGCGTGTCGAAATGCTCGAGCGCGGCTTCCCGCCGCGCACTTGCCGGCGGCTGCGCGAGCGGCGCGTCGGCCGCGAGCGCGCGTGAGATTTCCCCCGCCAGCCACGGCGCCCCGATTGCCGCCCGCCCGACCATCACGGCCTGCGCGCCGGAAAGCGCCAGCATGGCGCGCGCATCCTGCGCATCCGCGCAATCGCCATTGACCACGACGGGAATGCCGACCGCTTCGACGACCGCGCGCACCGCCGCCCAATCGGCGCGCCCGTTGTAGAATTGACAGCGCGTGCGCCCATGGACGCTCAGCATCGCGACGCCCGCCGCCTCGGCGCGGATGGCCAGTTGGCGGGCGTTGACGCTGCTTTCGTCCCAACCCAGGCGCATTTTCAGCGTGACCGGCACGGCGACCGCGCCCACCACCGCGTCGACGACGCGCAAGGCGTGATCGAGATCGCGCATCAACGCGCTTCCGGCCAGACCGCCGGCGACGCGTCGGGCTGGACAGCCCATGTTGATGTCGATGACCGCCGCCCCGGCATGCTCGGCCCGCCGCGCCGCACGGCCCATCGCGGCCGGATCGCGGCCGACGATCTGCACGACATGGGGCGCAACCCCTTCCCCGTCGGCGCGAATGGCGCTTTCGCTTTCGCCGGACAGATAGGTGTCGCAAGCCACCATTTCGGTGACGACGAGACAGGCGCCAAAACGTCGCGCAATGCGCCGCATGCCGACGTCGCTGACGCCGGACATCGGCGCGAGCATCACACGGCCATCAAATAACGCGGAACCTAGATGCAGATTCATTTCGACTGAACGCCTAATATTTGTGCACTTTGCGTTTTGCACATATTCTAATCAAATTCATATCAACTGCAAGTCCCGATGCGTCATTTGCAGTTGACGCGCTGAGGTCGACAAGCGACAGAGCCTCGCCCGGTTTCCCAGGAGACTTATTTGTCTGAGCCCGCCAAAGTTTCGCTGATCGTTGTCGCCGCCGGCCGCGGTTCGCGCCTTGGCGGCGACGAGCCCAAGCAATACAGGCTTTGCGCCGGCCGTCCGCTGCTTTGCCACACGCTGGAGGCCCTCGCCGCGGCCTATGATTTTTGCGCCACGACAATCGTGATCCATCCGGAAGATCGCGGGCGCTACGAGCGAACCGTCGCTTCGCTGACGCACAGCTGCGCCAACTCGTTGGGGCCGCCGACGCTCGGCGGGGCGACGCGTCAGGCCAGCGTGCTGGCGGGTCTGGAAGCGCAGGCGGCGCAGGCGCCGGACCTGGTGCTGATCCATGACGGCGCGCGCGCTTTCCCTTCGGCGCCGCTGGTTGGGCGCGCCATCGCCGCGGGCGCGCGCTACGGCGCCGCGGCGCCTGGAACGCGGCTCAACGACACGATCAAGGAGGTCGATGAAGACGGTGTGATCGTCGCAACGCCCTCGCGCGCGGCTATGCGGGCCGTTCAGACGCCGCAGAGTTTTCATTTCGATCTGATCCTCGAAGCGCACCGGCAAGCCGCGCGCGCCGGCGTTGAAGGCCTGACCGACGACGCCGCCGTCGCCGAATGGGCCGGGCGCCGCGCGCATATCTTCGAGGGCGAGCCGGATAATGTGAAGATCACCACCTTGCAGGACTTCCTGCAGGCCGAGGCGCGGCTTTTCAACCAGGCCGCGGACATTCGCGTCGGTCAGGGATTCGACGTTCACGCCTTCGCCGAGGGCGATCACGTCTGGCTGGGCGGCGTGAAAATTCCCCATTCGCAGGCCCTGTCGGGCCATTCGGACGCCGACGTGGCGCTGCACGCGATAACCGATGCGCTGCTCGGGGCGATTGGCGAGGCCGACATCGGCGCGCATTTTCCGCCCACGGATCCGCAATGGCGGGGCGCCGATTCCCGGCTATTTTTGCAAGACGCCGTGCGGCGGGTGTGGGCGCGGCACGGCTTGATCGCCAATATCGACGCGACGATTGTCTGCGAAGCGCCTCGGATCGACCCGTTTCGCGAGGCGATGCGCGCGCGGATCGCCGATATCGTCGGCCTCGACATCGGACGTATCGGTCTCAAGGCGACGACGTCGGAAGGCCTTGGCTTTACTGGCCGCCGCGAAGGCGTAGCCTGTATGGCGAGCGCGACGGTGCGCTTGCCATGGCGCAACCGATGAGACGGCGAACCGGAGCGAAGCGATGTTCACGCCCGAACTGATCGGGCGCGCCGCGGCGTTGATTGCGCTGTGCCGGGCGCGCGGGAAAAAAATCGCGACGGCCGAATCCTGCACCGGCGGTCTTGTCGCCGGGCTGCTGACCGAGATTCCCGGCGCCTCCGCGGTGGTCGAGCGGGGCTTTGTGGTCTATTCCAACCAGGCCAAACTGGAGCTTCTCGGCTTGCCTGCCACGACGCTCAAAGCCTTCGGCGCCGTCAGCCAGGTGACGGCGCGCGCCATGGCGCAAGGCGCGATCG
>JBEKSH010000576.1:0-3189 GCA_049517235.1 Roseiarcus sp.
CGACCGGCTCCGTGCTCACCAATTACACATTCATCGCGCACCACGGCCTCATCCCGCTGCAGGACAAGAATTTCGCCGTCGTGTTCATGCTGCCGACCAATGCGCCCGGCGTGAAGTTCCTCTGCCGCACGTCCTATGAAATGACCGCGACGGTTATGGGCAGCCCGTTCGATTATCCGCTGTCCTCGCGCCTCGACGAGAACGACGCGATCTTCATCATGGACAAAGTGCTCGTGCCCTGGGAAAACGTCTTCGTTTACGGCGACGTCGAAAAGGCGAACAACTTCTTCCCGCGCACCGGCTTCCTACCGCGCTTCGTCGTGCATGGCTGCACGCGGCTCGCGGTCAAGCTCGACTTCATCAGCGGCCTGCTCTTGAAAGCGGTCGAGGCCTCCGGCACCAAGGACTTTCGCGGCGTGCAGGCCAACGTCGGCGAGGTGATCGCCTGGCGGAACCTGTTCTGGGGCCTGTCCGACGCGATGGTGCGCGATCCCAAGCCGTGGATCGGCGATTATGTCCTGCCGAACATGGATCCGGGCAACGCCTATCAGATCATCGCGACGATGGCGTATACGAAGGTGAAGCATCTCATCGAGCAAACGGTCGCCTCGGGGCTGATCTATCTCAACAGCCACGCACGCGATTTCCAGAACCCTGAAATGCGGCCCTATCTCGATCGCTATCTGCGCGGCTCGAACGGCTATAAGGCCGAAGAGCGCGTCAAGCTGATGAAGCTCCTTTGGGACAGCATCGCCACCGAATTCGGCGGCCGGCACGAGCTCTACGAGATCAACTACGGCGGCTCGACGGAGGAGATCAGGCGTTATTGCCTGTTCGGCGCCCAGGCCTCCGGCAATGCCGACAAATTCAAGGGATTCGCCGAGGAATGCATGGCCGAATACGACCTCGACGGTTGGCGCGCGCCCGATCTCGCCGACCCCGGAGAATTCAGCTATCATCTCTCGCGCCATGCGCAATGAAGCCAAAACGATCGCCACGAGCGCGCGCACCAAGATTGATTCGCCTCTGTTTCGCAGGACCATGGGCGCTTTTGCGACGGGCGTCACGATCGTCACCGTCGATGCCGGCGGCCCGACCCACGCGATGACGGCGAACGCCTTCATGTCCGGTTCGCTCGAGCCGCCGCTCTGCGTCGTCTCGATCGCCAAGCGCGCGCATACGCACGCGATGATTCAAGACGCCAGGCGCTTCGGCGTGAATATCCTGGGCGCCGATCAACAGGACCTCGCGCTCTATTTCGCGGGGAAGAAATCGCTCGATGTCGAAGCGCGTTTCGAGAAAGTCGGCGACGTGCCGATGCTGCGCGATTGCGCGGCGAGGATCGGCGCGCGCGTAGCGAGCCAATGCGACTGCGGCGACCACACGCTGTTTGTCGGCGCCATTCTTTTTATGGACGCCAACGACCGCCCGCCGCTGCTCTACCATCGCGGCGCTTTTGGCGCGCTGGCGCCGCAAAGGCTCGAGAGGGTCCCGGTCCCCGAATTCTGGTGAAGCGGCGACGCCGCGCCGCGCCAGCCGAGAGTGAGAGAACGACCGATGCGCAATTTCGACGAGAAGAACATCACCGCCGCCGTCCTGGAGCGTTTCGCGGGGGCCGAGGTGCCGCGCGTTCGCGCCGTGTCCGAGGCGCTCGTGCGCCATTTGCACGAGTTCATTCGCGAGATCGAGCCGACCTTCGAAGAATGGGAGGCGGGCGTCAAATTCCTCACCGACGTCGGCGCCAAGTGCTCGGCGACGCGTCAGGAATTCATCCTTCTCTCCGACACGCTGGGAGCCTCGATGCTCGTCGACGCGATCAATCACCGCCTGCCGCAGGGCGCGACGGAGACGACCGTGCTCGGGCCGTTCTTCGTTCAGGACGCGCCCGCCATGCCGCTCGGCGCCGATATCGCGCCGGGCATGCCGGGCGAGCCGCTGTTCATCGACGCCGGCGTGCGCGCCGCCGACGGCGAGCCCTTGCCGGGCGCGACGATCGAAGTCTGGCACAGCGACAAGGACGGCTATTACGACGTCCAGCGCTACGACGAAGGCGGCGCTGTGACGATGCGCGCGCGCTTCACGGCCGACGAGGCGGGACGCTTTTGGCTCTGGACGATCACGCCAAGCTTCTATCCGATCCCCGACGATGGGCCGGTTGGCGATATGCTGCGCGCGCAAGGGCGCCACCCCTATCGCCCCGCCCATGTGCATTTCATGGTTTCGGCCCCGGGCTACGAGACGCTCATCACCCATGTCTTCATCGACGGCGACAAATATCTCGATTCCGACGTCGTGTTCGGCGTGAAGGACTCGCTCGTTCGCCAGCTCGAGCGCCGCGCCGCGGGAACAGAAGCCGGCGGGCGCGTCGTCGATCGTCCCTACGCCGTGATGGCTTTTGATTTCGCGCTTGCGCCGCGCGTCGGGGCGGGTTGACGGAGCGCCGCGCCAACAGCGGCCGTTGCAAGGAAACGACAATAAGGAGGGAGCAGCCATGCGACTGGGTTCAATCGACAGACGGAGATTCACAAGGGCGGCGCCGCGCTCGGCGCCTTGTCGCTGGCCGGCGGCCTTGGCGCGCCCGCCGTCTTTGCGGCGCGGCCGATCAAGATCGACTATGTGAGCCCGCAAACGGGGCCGCTCGCGGGCTTTGGCGACGCCGATTCCTACATCCTTGCCGGGGTCAACGACACGCTCAAGAGTGGCATTGCGCTCGGGAAGCAGACTTACCCGATCGAAATCCTCGTGCGCGACAGCCAGTCCAATCCGAACCGCGCGGGGGAAGTCGCCAAAGACCCCATCGTCAAGGACAAGATCGATGTGATGGTGGTGGCCTCGACGCCCGAGACCACAAATCCCGTCGCGAGCCAATGCGAGATCGAGGAGGTTCCTTGCATCTCGACGGTGGCGCCATGGCAGCCCTATTTCATCGGTCGGCAGGCCAATCCCGGCGATCCGAAGACCTGGAAGCCGTTCGACAGCACCTTCCATTTCTTCTGGGGTCTTGAGGACATCATCGCCGTCTTCACCAACATGTGGGGGCAGTTGCAGACCAACAAGAGCGTCGGCGGGCTGTTTCCCAACGACGGCGACGGCAACGCGTGGGGCGACAAGGTGGTCGGCTTGCCGCCCGTGCTCGACAAGCTCGGCTTCAAGCTCACCGACCCCGGTCGCTATCAGGATCTTACCGAC
>JBEKSH010000577.1:0-3185 GCA_049517235.1 Roseiarcus sp.
GATTCGCGTCTGGTGGTCTTGAACGCGCGCGACGCGGCCAATCTTGGCGCCGCCATCGCCCCGCGCACTCGTTGCGTGGCCGGCAAGCGCGAGGGCGGCTTCTGGATTTTGACTTTGACGGACGAAACCACGGGTGAAATCGGCGAGATAAGAGCGCGCACGCTGGTCAACGCCGCCGGACCCTGGGTAGGCGATGTGCTGACTTCGACCTTGCGCGAGGATGCCCCCGCGGCCGTGCGCCTCGTCAAAGGCAGCCATATCGTGGTGTCGCAGCTCTACGCGCATGACCGTTGCTACATTTTCCAAAATGCGGATCGCCGCGTCTTTTTCGCCATTCCCTATGAGCAGGATTTCACTCTGATCGGCACGACCGATCTCGATTACGCAGGAGATCCTGGCGACGCCGCGGTGTCGGACGACGAAATTGCCTATTTGTGCGCGGCGGCGAGCGATTATTTCAAGACGCCCATTGGCGGGGATCGAGTCGTATGGTCCTATTGCGGCGTACGCGCTCTTTACGACGACGGCGCCCCGGAAGCCCAAGCCGCCACGCGCGATTATGTTCTCAAGCTCGACGCGCCGGTCGACGAGCCCGCTCTGCTGAGCGTCTTTGGCGGCAAGATAACCACCTATCGCCGGCTGGCGGAATCGACCTTGACCTTGCTGGCGCCCCAACTGCCTGCCGCGCGCCGCGCCGCGGGCTGGACCGGGCGGGAGCCGCTGCCTGGCGGCGATTTCCCGGTTCAAGGCTTTGAGGCGGAGGTCGACGCGACGCGGTCGCGATATCCGTTCTTGGCGGCCGCGGCGGCGCGCAGACTTGTGCGCGCTTATGGCACGCTGGTTTCAGAAATCCTGGGCGCCGCCAAGTCGCAAGCGGACTTGGGCAGGACATTCGGCGCCGACTTGACCGAGGCTGAACTGCGCTATCTCGCGAAACGCGAATGGGCGATGACCGCCGAAGACGTGGTCTGGCGACGCTCCAAGCTGGGGCTGCGACTCTCGAAGGCGGAGATCGCGGATGTCGGCGACTATTTGAGAGTTCTGCTGGCCGCCCCGCAGGCGGCCGAATGACAGTGGCAGGAAATAGAGATTGACGTTTGTCCTCGATCAGATTGGGCTTCCGGTCGTGGGTTGACCCATGATCCAATCCGCTGAAGTCTCTTTGTCGCGGCGAGGACGGCGCCCGATAACGAGGCTCCCGTAAAACTGATCTCTCGTGAAGCAGTCAGGCGGCAAATGACCGGACATATTGTTGCAATCGACCAAGGGACGACCTCGACGCGCGCGATCGTTTTTGGGCCCGATGCAGCGCCGATCGCCAGCGCGCAGCAGGAATTCAGGCAGATTTTTCCCAAGCCTGGATGGGTCGAGCACGACCCCGAGGACATCTGGCGGTCGACGTTGGCGACGGTCCGCGAAGCGTTGAGCAAAGCCAGTCTGGCGCCCTCCGCCCTGGCCGGCGTCGGCATAGCAAACCAGCGGGAGACGACGCTGGTGTGGAACCGCAAGACGGGGCGCGCCATTCACAACGCGATCGTTTGGCAAGACCGCCGCACCGCCGAGCTATGCGCCGATCTTAGGAGCCAGGGGCTGGAGCGTCTCGTCGCCGAGCGGACGGGATTGCTGCTCGATCCCTATTTCTCGGCGACGAAAATCGCCTGGATGCTCGACAACGTCCCCGGCGCGCGAAGCCAGGCGGAGCGGGGCGAACTCGCCTTCGGCACGGTCGACAGTTTTCTGTTGTGGCGATTGACCAACGGCGAGACCCACGCCACCGACGCGACCAACGCCTCGCGGACCCTGCTGTTCAACATTGGCGTGGGCGCCTGGGACGACGAACTTCTCGGGCTGTTTGGCGTGCCTCGTTCGATGTTGCCCGAGGTGCGCGATTGCGCCGCCGAATTCGGCGTCGCTTCGTCGGAGCACTTTGGCGCGGCCCTGCCCATTCGCGGCGTCGCCGGAGATCAACAGGCCGCGTTGATCGGACAGGCGTGCTTTCGCCCGGGGATGGCGAAATCGACGTTCGGCACCGGCGCCTTCGTCTTGCTGAACACCGGCGCAACAGCCATCGCGTCGAAACACAAATTGCTCACCACCATCGCCTATCAATGGAAGGGCGAACGCGCCTTCGCGCTCGAAGGCTCCATATTCTCCGCGGGCGCGACCGTGCAATGGCTGCGCGACGGGTTGGGAATCGTTGCGAACGCAGCGGAGACGGGCGCTCTCGCGGCCGCCGCCGACGCCGGTCAGCGTGTCTATTTCGTGCCCGCATTCACCGGATTGGGTGCGCCGCACTGGAACAGCGAAGCGCGCGGCGCCATCACTGGACTGACGCGCGGCGCAACCCGCAAGGAAATCGCACGCGCCGCGCTCGAAAGCGTCGCCTATCAAACACGCGATCTCATCGCGGCGATGCGGGCGGACGAAGGTGAGCGCGACGGAGAGGAGGCAAGCCCCGTCATTCGCGTCGACGGAGGCATGAGCGCGAGCGACTGGACCATGCAGTTCCTCGCCGACATGCTCGATGCGCCCGTCGACCGGCCAAGCATCGTCGAGACCACCGCGCTCGGCGCGGCTTTTCTCGCGGGTTGGCAAGCTGGCGTCTATGCCGGTCCAGAAGAGTTCGCGCGAAGCTGGCGCGTCGAGCGCCGCTTCACCCCTTCGATGCGGCGCGACGAGCGCGAGTCGCGCTATCTGGGCTGGCGCGACGCGGTCGAACGCGATATCGCGCCTTCGAAAGCCTAACGGCGATGCGCGTCGTTTTTCGTCGCGATCCGGCCACGCTGGACGGCCTGATCCGCGCACTCCCGGCGCGGCGCGCCGGTGGCACTGCTTTTCGGCCGCGGTACAGCGGAGCGACCGACGGCCAGAACCATCCTCGGAATCGTCCTTACCGCGGCGCGTCCATGAACAGTAGCGCCGGCTGCTCGAGGAGCCCCTTGATTTCCTGAATGAACGAAGCGGCGTCCCAGCCGTCGACGATGCGGTGATCGAAGGAGGACGACAGGTTCATCATCTTGCGCACGACGATCTGGCCATGGCGGACGACCGGCCGCTCGACGATCTTGTTGACGCCGACGATCGCCACCTCCGGCGAATTGATGACCGGGGTCGAGGCGAAGCCGCCAAGCGCGCCGAGGCTCGATATGGTGATGGTCGAGCCGGTCAGTTCCTCGCGCGCGGCC
>JBEKSH010000578.1:0-3181 GCA_049517235.1 Roseiarcus sp.
CTACCCCTCATCCGGCGCTTCGCGCCACCTTCTCCCGCAAGGGGAGAAGGGATTCCTTCCGACGGTTCAATCGAATCTCCGCGCCGCTCAGGCCGCCTTCGGCAGATGGCCTTTGGCCTGTTCGACGATCGCCGCGAAAGCCGCCGGTTCGTGGATCGCCAGATCCGAGAGAACCTTGCGGTCGACCTCGATCCCGGCTGTCGTCAGGCCCGAGATGAACCGGCTGTAGGTCAGGCCATGCTCGCGCACCGCGGCGTTGATTCGCTGGATCCACAAGGCGCGAAACTCGCGCTTGCGGTTCTTGCGGTCGCGATAGGCGTATTGCATCGACTTTTCGACCGCCTGCTTGGCGATGCGAATGGTGTTCTTGCGGCGGCCGAAAAAGCCTTTGGCGGCGCGCAGCACCTTCTTGTGTTTGGCGTGCGACGTTACGCCACGTTTGACGCGGGACATCTTGATCTCCTCGGAAGCTCGGCAAGTGGAATGACGAAACGATCAGCCGTTCGGCAAGAAATACTTCTTGACGTTGTCGCCGTCGGTCTTGAACAGCACATTGGTGCCGCGCAGATTGCGGATCTGCTTGTTGGTCCGTTTGATCATCCCGTGGCGTTTGCCGCTCTGGGCGTAAACCACTTTCCCGGTTCCGGTGATCTTGAAGCGCTTTTTGGCGCCCGATTTGGTCTTGATCTTGGGCATTTGGCTCTCCTGGGGGTTCACACCCCGCAATCGCAATTGGCGGACCCTTAGGGCCCGTTCGCCTCGAGACGAGCGAAAAGAACCGCCACGGCAGCCCTGACTGGCCGGGCGGTTCGAAGTTGGCGCTTGTAGGGGAAAGGGGCGGGCGATGCAAGCGCGGTTTGGGCGTTTGCGCCCTCGAAGCGTCGCGGCGGCGACGCCGGCGAAGAAGTTCGCCTCCTCCGGCTTGTATTTGCGCCGTGTTTTTGGGCATAGCTTTCGAAGCCGGCGCCATGGGCCTGCGCGAACAATCGAAGGGATGATCCATGTATGCGATGCGGCGTTACGAGGGGACCGGCGTCATCGTCACCGGCGGGGCTTCCGGCATCGGCTTCAAGACCGCCGAGCGGATCGTTTTCGAGGGCGGGCAGGTTTACTTGTGGGACGTCGACCAGGGAAAACTTGACGCCGCCAAGGCGACCCTCGGCGACGGCGCCCGCGTCCGGCGCCTCGACATCACCGATCCCGGCGCCGTCGAGCGGGCGGCCGCGGAAGCCGAGGCCGCGATGGGCCACATCGACGCGCTGGTGTGCAGCGCCGGCGTGGCGGGCTTGAACGCGCCGGTCGTCGATTATCCGATCGACGAGTGGAAACGCGTCTTCGACGTCAACGTCAACGGCCTGTTCTATTGCAACCGTTATGTCGCGCCTTTCATGAAGGCGCGCGGCTACGGGCGCATCGTCAATGTCGCCTCGATCGCCGGAAAGGAGGGCAATCCCTCGGCCTCCGCTTACAGCGCCTCGAAGGCGGCGGTGATCGGCCTGACCAAATCGCTGGGTAAGGAGCTCGCCAGGGACGGCGTCGCCGTCAACGCGATCACGCCGGCCACCGTCGAAACGCCGATGCTCGCCCAGGTCTCGGCCGCCCATATCGCCTACATGCGCTCGAAAATCCCGATGGAGCGTTTCGGCACGGTGGACGAGATCGCCGCCATCATCTGCTGGCTGGCCAGCCGGGAATGTTCTTTCACGACGGGCGCGGTATTCGATATTTCCGGAGGCCGGGCGACCTATTGACGGCAAGAGCCTCGCTAGCGCTCGTCGCTTCAAACCGGCGCCGGGGCGCAAGCCGCCCCTTGGCCAAGGGCGGCGTAAATCGAAGGGGGAGGGGTAGGTCGGGTGATGCGCCAAAAGCACACCGACGCGGTTTGTGGCCGCATCGGCGACTTTTGTGGGCATAGGTATGATTTAGGGATTGAAGTTGGTGCGGCGCACCATATCTTGAACCTGCGACGATTCGTCGTCGTATGCCCTCCTTGGGCGTTTCCTCCCTAGACTTAGGCCGCTTTCGGGTGGCCTTTTTTTTGTCGACGGCGCGCTAATAAACCCGAGCGGCGGCGCGAAGGCAAGCCTGTTTGCCAGGGCTTTTCGTCGCGGGCGCATTAAATTTGCGTCTGAATTGCTGACCCAAGTTGAAGGGCGCCGGCCCGCCGGGAAGCGACGGCGCGCCCGCTCGCCAGCCGCGTCGCTCTGCGCGCCGAGGAAAGCTATCGGCGGAGCTGGATAGCCAATCCATCTCCTTTGCTGGCGCCCAATTATTTTCCTCAATCATTTTCAATGTTCAATGGCCAAGCGCAATATATGGCCATTCTGCGGAGACCGCCCGGCGCCGATTGAGAGATAGCGCAGTGTCGCCGTAAATCTGGTCGTGTCGGCGACCGACGCTGTGGTGATGTCCTCATCCGGTGGAAAGACCATCTCTGGCGTTCGGGCCGCGCTCGATCGAACCCGGCGTCGCCTTCGCTCGCTTCGATCATGTCAAGTCCGGCATACCGGCCGCTTCGAAGGCGCACCGACGCCGACTTGTCCGAACCTCGTCTCGCCCAAGCGGCTCACCGGGCGCGCAGTTGCGGCCTCGATTGGGAGCGCCGGGATTGTATTGTTTTGCGGGGGTGAATAAATTGCGGCCGTTTGCTTCAAGGCTCTTTGGAAGGGGCGGCTTAATGAGGCGAATCCTTTCTTTCATTCTCCTGCTGTGCGCGGTGTGCGCAGGCCGCGCCGGCGGAGGCCGAGACCCAACAGCGCGCCGAACTGCAAAAGACCGAACGGGAACGGCGGCGGCGCGAAGCCGACCAGCGTGCGGAAATCGAGCGAGCTGAGCTTGTTGACTATGGCGTGGCTCAGACTGTGGGGTGGGGCACGGATAACTGAGACATCCGGCTGCGGTAGATTGAACCGCAACCGGAGGTTTTGAAATGACGATCGATGAAGGGCGCAAGCCCGAGGGGGCGCCGGAGCGCTCACGCATAGCTGGCGAAGGCGCCTCCTCGGGCGTCGATGGAAATGGGCCGAAGCGTTTTTCGGTTCAGCGCAAGATGGCCATTGTGGCGCGGCTGTTGCGTGGCGAGCCGTTGGAGCTGGTGGCCCGGGAAACGAATGTCTCCATCGCCAAGCTGACCGAGTGGCGCGAGCGAGCGCTCGCGGGCGCGGCTTCGGCCTTGAAAGAA
>JBEKSH010000579.1:0-3177 GCA_049517235.1 Roseiarcus sp.
GCGCCGGTCTGGCCGTTGATCGCCCTCGGCGGCGCTTGGATTCTCTGGCAATTGTCGTCTTCGTTGCTGCGTGCGGATCGCGCTTTCGCGCCCGTTGGCGTTCTCCTCGGCGTGGTCGGCTTTGCCGTGGGATTGTTCTATCTGCGCGACGCCGCGCTGCTCGGCGACAGGATCCTTTTGTTGAGGGCCGTCGCCATGCTGCTGGCGGCGGCTTTCGCCGCGGCCTTATGGGCGTATCTCAGGTCGCCCCGGCGATCGCCATTTCTGGCCTTTCGCCAGTTCGCCTTCGCCGCCGCGGTCGCCGCCGCAGCCCAGGGTTTCGGCGCCGCCGTCTATCAGGCGCGCGTTGATTACGCGACGCAATACGACTACGGACAGACCGGGTTCGATCAGGCGCGCGATTGGTTGCGTCAGCACACGGCGCATGACGAGGTCGTTATGTCGATGAAAGATTTGGGCTTTGCCGCCGGACGCCGATATCTTGAGAACTATGGGTACATCTATGGCCCATCCGCCGATCAGGAGCCGATTGACGATGCAGTGGAAAAATTCGGGATTCACGTCTTCGTTTTTACCGAGCGCAGAGGCCAGGACCAATTGTTTATGAATCACAATCTTGCTGATTGGATTGCGCACAACACCAAGAGAACCGCTGAATTTGGGAACTATGTCATTTACACAAAAGATTAGGCGCCCATCGTAATTCCCCGAAATATTCCAAGAAAATGGAAATCTGTTGGTGCCAGAAGAAAGTCACTTGCCGTCTGACGCCGTTGTGACAAACCGCGGGACGCCATTCGCTCTCTACGGCGCAATCATGATCGCGGCGGGGATCGCGGCGTTCCTGTTCGGCGCGTTGCTCGGCGTGATCCGTCTGATCGTGGGCAATCCGGCTTGGCTCTTGAACGTCAACGAAGCGATCGTGTGGTACAGCGCGGCGCCCGTCGTCTTCGGCATCGTGTGCATAGCCAAGGATATTCTTTTCGCCGTCGGCGCCAAGCGCGCGCGCAAGAAGGTCCGGTTCGACGACCTCGCCAACGACCAGGTGACGGCGGTGCTGACCGCTTATAATGATGAGCTCAGCATTCATCAGGCCGTTCGCGATTTCGCGGCCTCGCCGCACGTCAAGCGGGTGATCGTCGTCAGCAACAACAGCACCGACAATACCGAGGCGGAGGCCGCAAGAGCCGGAGCGATCGTTTTCAACGAGACGAAGCGGGGCTACGGGGCCTGCGTCGTCCGCGCGCTGAGCGAAGGGTGCCGCTTCGACGACACGGAACTCGTCCTGCTGTGCGAGGGCGACATGACATTCCGCGCGGCCGACATCCCGAAATTCCTCGCCTACGCGCCGCATGCCGACATCGTCAACGGCACCCGCATTGTCGAGCAACTGCAGGAATCGTCGACCCAGATTTCCACGTTCATTCATTATGGGAATTTCGTCGTCGCCAAGCTGCTCGAGATGAAATATCTCGGCGAATCGACGCTTTCCGACGTAGGAACGACCTACAAACTGTGTCGCAAGGGTCCGCTCCTCGAACTTTTGCCGCATCTCGATAGCGACGTGAATCTCGAGTTCAATCCTCACTTGCTCGAGCAGGCGATTCGAAGAGGTCTCGCGGTCGTGGAATGTCCGATCACCTTCCACCCCCGGGTCGGCGTTAGCAAGGGCGGCAACGTCTCCAATCCTGTCGCCATGAAGGTGGGCCTGCGAATGATCGCGGGCATCGCACTGGGCTGGGACCGGATCAAATGACGAATTACGCCAATTACCATGCGACCCGATTCTCCTATGACAATCGTCGCGCGATATTGTGGGAGACCCTCGCGCGTCACGCGTTCCAGATCTATGTTCCGCCCGACGGCGCGGTGCTGGAGCTTGGCGCGGGCTATTGCGATTTCATCAACAGGATCGAGGCCGCGAAGAAATACGCGCTCGATCTATGGCCTGGGATGGCGGAGCACGCCGCGCCCGGCGTTCGCACGATCGTCGGGGATTTCACCTGTATCGACGAGGTTGCCGACGGCAGCCTCGATCTGATCTTCGCGAGCAATCTGTTCGAGCACGTTACGCAGGAGGCGCTGGCGACCTGCATCCGCTCGGCCAAGCTCAAACTGAAGCGGGGCGGACGGCTGATCGCGTTGCAACCCAACTACAAATACGCCTACGCGGACTATTTCGACGATTACACGCATATTTCGGTTTGGAGCCACATCTCGCTGAGCGACTTCTTCCGGGCGCAAGGCTTGCGGATCGAAAGGGTCGCGCCGCGCTTTCTGCCGCTCACCGTCAAGTCGGCGCTTCCCGTCCATCCCCTGCTGATTCGGGCGTATCTGGCCAGCCCGATCAAGCCCATGGGCAAGCAGATGCTCGTGGTCGCGAACGTTCCGGAAACAGGCAAATGACATTCAGCGCCGCTACGCTGTGCGCGGTGATCGTGACGCTGATCGCATCGGTCGCGCAAATCATGCTGAAGGCGGGAATCGCCGCGGCGACGCAAGGCAAGTCTCTTGACCCCGCCGACATGGCGGCCGTGGCGCGGGTTGTCTTGACGCCGATGGTGTTCGCCGCACTTCTTCTTTACGGCGCGGCCGCGATCGTTTGGATCGCGATTCTGGCCAGGCTTCCGCTGTCGACCGCCTATCCGATTCTCGGCCTCACCTTTGTCTTCGTGCCGCTTCTGTCGGCGCTGCTGCTGCGCGAACCCGTCAGCGCCGCGCAGCTTGGCGGCGCCGCCCTCATTGTGATCGGCGTGGCGCTCGTCAACGGCCGGCTTTTCTCGTAACGCCCGCCTTGCGGTCCGGCGCGATCCCGGGGCCGCGCGATATCCTCCGTCCTTGGGGGTTGCCGGTGGAGAGGCGCGACCGTCTTGACGACGAACGGTATCCGCCGCTGACCTATTTGCTGGGCGGCGCCGAATACCGCCGCGGTTACTCGGCCGCGCGCATCCGCGCTGGCGGCGCGCGCCATAGATCCAGCAACCGCCGCCGCTCGGGCTCGATGGCCGCCAGATGGCGCGCCTTGACGTGGCCGTAGCCGCGTATTTTTTCCGGGATCGCGGCGAGCGCCAGGGCGGTGGCGTGATTGGCAGGCGTCAGGCCGGCGATCAATTCGTCGCACAAGGCCTCGTATTCGGATATCAGCGCGCGCTCTTCGCGCCGCTCGGCGGAGTAGCC
>JBEKSH010000580.1:0-3165 GCA_049517235.1 Roseiarcus sp.
ACGGGGCGATCGTGCCCGGCAACGCGCAGGCCGACGCGGCGGAGATCGCGCGCCGGCGCGCGCTCTACTGGACGCCGTATCGCGCCGCGGTCGCTGAGACCGTCGAGGCGATGGGCGCGACGGGCCTCGCCCCCGCCGTCGTCTCGATCCATTCCTTCACGCCGTTCTGGCGCGGCGCCGCGCGCCTGTGGAAGATCGGCGTGCTGTGGGACAGGGACCCACGGTTGCCGCAGCCGCTGCTGCGGGCGCTCGCCGGCGAGGCGGACCTGGCGCAGGCGGCGGTCGGCGACAACGAGCCTTATGACGGCGCGCTTGAGGGCGATGTGATCGACGACATCGCGACGGCGCGCGGCCTCGCCAATGCGCTGATCGAGGTGCGCCAGGATTTGATCGCCGCCGAGCGCGACGCGCACGCTTGGGCCGACCGGCTGGCGCGGCTGCTGAAGCCGATCCTCGCGCGGCCGGACATCCACGTGCGCACGACCGAGTTCGGCAGCCGCGCGTCGGGCAAGGTCCGGCAGATTTCAGAACGGTTCGTCGCGAACGACCGCGGCGGCTGAAGCGCGACGCCAGGAACACAGCCCCAGCTCATGCCCGCCTACGCCCTTCGCGGCTGGCATGCCAGCCCTTGCAAAACCCTTGGATGACGCGCTTTTGCCCGATTCGGGGATCTGCGGCGGCAAGAAAACCCTTTCTTTTCAAGCGCCGGCTTTTTGGTTTTGCAAATTTTTCCAAATTTATTTTTGGGCGAAACGGGGGAAATCAATGCGTTGCGGGCGAAAAAATTTGGAATCGCCGTTTTTTGGATTTGGCGGGCTGGTTTGCGGCTATGGCTCCCCGGCTTGGCGATTATCGAAAAATGAGCATAGCATGATTCCATATTTTCAGAAAGAGTTTGTCGCTGTTCAGATGGGCGATTACTTTTGGCGCCGCTTCCCCCCTTGCGGGGGAAGATGGCCGGCGGAGCCGGCCAGATGAGGGGGAGTCGCGCGAAGCGCGACGGCTTTGAACCTTGCGCAAGTTCGCGCAACGCGCGGCCATCGCTCGGGGGCCTCCGAGATCCCGAGTTCTCTCTCCTTCTTCGCTTCGCCCGCGAGCAGGGCGCCAACGCGGCGCAAGCGGAGACGATCATTTGGCGCGCCGTTCGGGATCGGCGATGCGAGGGAGCGAAGTTCCGCCGGCAAGTCACGCTCGGAGAATTCATTGTCGACTTTGTCTGCTTCGATCGGCGGCTGATCATCGAGGTCGACGGGCCGACCCATGAGAGCGCCGAGCAACAAGCGAAAGACCATGAGCGAGACGCCTAGATGCGCGAACAGGGCTTTCGAGTGCTGGGCCTGCCCAATGAACTCGTCATTGCGGCGACCGAGATCGCGGTCGCGCGCGGCCGCGCGGCGCTGGGCGGATAGGCTCAAAGCCGTCGCGCTCCGCGCGACTTCCCCTCATCTGGCCGGCCACAGCCCGTCTGGCAAGACGGGCGTCTATCGACGCCCTATGGCCGGCCATCTTCCCCCGCAAGGGGGGAAGCGGCGCCAAATGCAATTGCCCGGGCCACCCAGGACCGGCCGGAAAGCGTCTCGCAAATCGTGTCGCGCCTGCCGGCATTCGGCATAGCCCGGGGGATCGCGCCGCTGAGCGCGCTTGCGCCGGGTCGGAAGCGCCTCTATAACCCCGGCGTCGCCGCCTTCTGGAGGCGACGCAGTCGGAGTGTAGCGCAGCCTGGTCGCGCACCTCGTTCGGGACGAGGGGGTCGGAGGTTCGAATCCTCTCACTCCGACCAATATATTCAAAGCGTTGCGAGCAATCGAGTTGTCGACTTGCGCCCTGCCGCACAGTTTGCCGCCCAAGTCGGGCGTGATGCTCACTATTTCCCGGCTGCCGCGGTGAGGCGGAGCCGGCAAGTTGTCATTCCCCAGATATGGCCCGCATGACGTGGATCACGCGCGCGATGTTGGTCTGTCGCTTATTTCTCGGTTTTTTTTGCGCTTGTTCGCAGTGCGTCGGATTGGCCGCGCCTCTGTCCTCGGCCGATGAGGCGTCCGTTCAAACCGGGCCGGCGTCAAGGAATGATATTGGCGCCGCCTGACTGCCGACATGGGGCTCCTGAAGTCCTTGCCTTTCTGGGCGAGGTTGGCGTCGGCGATTTCGGAGGGCCTGAATATGAATCCAATTTTCGGATTGCTTCCTCAATGGGCGTGGATTGTGATCTTGATCGCTGTCTCGTTCGCCTTTCTTATGTTGAGTTTGGGATTTGTGATCCAAAAAGCAGTAGAAAAAGCAATAGAAAAAGCTCTGGGAGCTAAATTGAAAGAAATTAATGGTTCCATCAACGAATTGCAACATATTCGCGATGATTTAAAAATGCTAAGAACATTGGGTAAACTGGTAGGTTAGAGTCGCTGACGAAATTGTTTAAATTTGATGCTTTAGATATATTGAAACAATTGGAGTCGATTAGAACTGGCGATGATACAACGTTTGCGTCACGGTTGTTTGAAGAATTAAATTTGTACTTAAAAAACGGAGTCTTTTGTGAATAGTTTATTTCGCTGAATCAAAACGTTAGTAAAATAAGCGAATGCTCATGGCTGGGCCTGATACCGCTTGGCGATGGCTGGTTCGGGCTGGCGTTGGGGGTCGCGCGGCCGTCCGAAGAATCTTGTCAATTCCCGTCGCACCGGCCTATCGAAGCGGTCATCGGCGACCGCCGCGACCGCGACGACGAGAATGAGGCTCACCATCGCCCAGAACAGCGAATGCCCGCCGAAGTCCCCGCCTAGTTTGAGGGCGAGCGCGTGCGCATAGTTGTAAACCGGCGCCTGCAGCACGTAGACCCCATAGGAAATGCCGCCGATCCACGCGAACAGCCGGGCGGCATGCTTGCCGGGCGTGCTGGCGGCGCCAAGAAAAACGAGGGCGGGGAAGACAAGCAACGTCGCCGCCAGATCGAACGCCGCCTGGTATTGGGCCGGCGGGCATGACGCGAGAATTCCGCACAATGCGGCGACCGGCACGACGGGCGGTAGCGCGATTTTCGGCGGGGCGGCTTTCCACAGCCGAAAGACCAGCACGCCGGCAAAAAAGGAATAGGCGACGCGGGTCAGACCGGCGCCGAACGAGGGCCACTCAAAGCCCGCGTCCATGGTTCCGCTCCCCGCTCCGAAG
>JBEKSH010000581.1:0-5177 GCA_049517235.1 Roseiarcus sp.
CGACCTTGCCGAGGCGGTCGCGCTCGCCCATGATCTTGGCCATACGCCGTTCGGCCATACCGGCGAGGATGCGCTTGACGCCTGCATGGCGCCGTTCGGCGGTTTCGACCACAACAGCCATGGCCTGCGCCTCGTTACCGAACTGGAGCGTCGCTACGCCGATTTCGACGGACTGAACCTGACTTACGAGACCCTGGAAGGGCTCGTGAAACACAATGGCCCGCTGGTCGACAGCCATGGCGAACCGCTGGCGCGCTGGCGCGCGCGCGGCGTCCCCGAGGCGATCATGGCTTATGACAGGCGCCTCAGACTCCACCTCGCTTCATTCGCCAGCCTGGAGGCGCAAGCAGCGGCGATCGCCGACGACATCGCCTATGACGCCCATGACATCGACGACGGCTTGCGCGCCGACCTGTTCGATCTCGAAGCGTTGCGCGGCGTCCCTTTGATCGGTGAATTGCTCGATGAGATCGAAGCGCTGCATCCCGGCCTCGAACGCTCTCGCGTCATCCATGAACTGGGACGCCGGATCATTACAAGGTTCATCGAAGACGCCATAGCGGAAAGCGAGCGGCGCATCGGCGAGTCGGGCGTGCGGACGATCGACGACGCGCGGGCGGCGGGGCGTCCGCTCGTCGGCCTGTCGCCGGCGTTCGCGGAGGCCGACGCCGAAATCAAGCGCTTCCTGTTCGCCAACATGTATCGCCACCCCGATGTGACGCGCGTGCGCGCCAAGGCGGATCTCGTGGTGCGGCGGCTGTTCGCCGCTTTCATGGAAGACCCCACGGCGATGCCGCGCGAATGGGCTATCGCCGCGAGGGCGGGCGACAGCGACCGCGCGCGGTCGGCGGCGGACTATATCGCGGGCATGACCGACCGCTTCGCCATCGCCGAGCATCGGCGCATTTTTGACGAGGCGCCCGAGTTGCGCTAGAGCGGCGGCGACCCCGACAGGCGGATTTTATGAATATTTTCGTGGATTTTCAGCAGCGGATCGCGGCTTTGCTCGCGCGCGTCGTCAATGCGGGCAACTTGCCGAAGGCCCTCGATCTTACGCGCTTTGTCGTCGAACCGCCGCGCGATTCCTCGCATGGCGACCTCGCGACCAATGCGGCGATGGTCTATGCCAAGGAGGCTAAGGCGGCCGGTTCGAACCCGCGCGCGCTCGCCGTCGAAATCGCGGCGGGCCTTGCCGAATAGGCCGATGTCGACCAGGCCGAGGTTGCGGGACCGGGCTTCATCAATATCCGTCTGAAACCAGAGGTTTACACAGGCGTTTTGCGCGCCGCGCTGACTGAGGGGCGGCGCTTTGGCGCCGGGGTCCAGGCGCACGGCGATTTCATCAATGTTGAATATGTCAGCGCCAATCCGACGGGCCCCATGCATGTCGGGCATGCGCGCGGCGCGGTGTTCGGCGACGCCTTAGCCAATCTGCTCGACTTTGCCGGATGCCGGGTGACGCGCGAATATTATATCAACGACGCCGGCGCGCAGGTCGATGCGCTCGCGCGCTCCGCCTATCTGCGCTACCTCGAAGCGTTGGGGGATGAGATCGGCGCGATCCCCGAGGGGCTCTACCCCGGCGATTATCTTGCGCCACTCGGCCAGGCGCTGGCGCGTGAATTTGGCGAGCGTTTGCGGGAGATGCCGCGGGACGAATGGCTGCCTGTCGTTCGGGCGCAGGCGATCGACGCGATGATGGCGATGATCCGCGATGATCTGGAGGGGCTCAATGTCGTCCACGACATATTCTCGTCCGAGCGGGCGCTGACGGGCGCTGACGGCGGTTTCGACCAAGTGCGCGCCGTAATCGAAGATTTGCGGGCGCGCGGCATCGTCTATGTCGGACGCCTGGAGCCGCCTAAGGGCGCTTCCATAGAAGACTGGGAAGACCGCGAACAGACTTTGTTTCGCTCGACTGAATTCGGCGACGACGTCGATCGTCCGCTGATTAAATCGGACGGCGGTTATACTTATTTCGCGACCGATATCGCCTACCACAAGGGCAAGGTCGTCGATCGTGGCTTCACGAGTCTCGTGGACGTCTGGGGCGCGGACCACGGCGGTTATGTCAAGCGCATGCAGGCGGCGGTCGCGGCGGTCTCCAACGGCCGGGCGACGCTCGACGTGCGTCTGTGCCAGCTGGTGCGATTGATGCGCGCTGGAGAGCCGGTCAAAATGTCCAAACGTTCCGGCGACTTCGTGACTTTGCGCGAAGTCGTGGATGAAGTCGGCGTCGACGCCGTCCGATTCATGATGCTGCTGCGCAAGAACGACGCTCCGCTCGATTTCGACCTCGCCAAGGTCATTGAGCAGAGCCAGGATAACCCGGTCTTTTATGTGCAATACGCCCACGCGCGCGGCAGCAGCGTCTTGCGTCAGGGTCTGGCGACATTTCCCGATCTCGATCTGTCGCCAAAGGCTCTCCTCGCCGCCGATTTCTCTTTGATCGAAGATGAAGGCGAACGCGCGATCCTACGGCTGATCGCTCAATTCCCGCGCGTCGTCGATCAGGCGGCGGCGGCGCGCGAGCCGCATCGCATCGCCTTTTACGCCCATGACCTGGCCACCAGCTTCCACGCGCACTGGAACCGAGGTAATGACCTGCGGCATTTGCGTTTCGTTAACGAAATTAATAGAGATTTGACCAATGTTCGAATGGCGTTAGTGAAGGCGGTGACGCAGGTCCTGGCCTCCGCGCTGTCGATTTTGGGCGTCGCGGCGCCCGAGGAAATGCGCTAGAAGTATTTTTTTACGTCTTTATTTTCAACGCGGAACGGTCAAGCATTCGCCTCAGTGCGCTTGCAATAGGGCGTGGCGTTCTGATGATCGCGAGGGTCTCAGCGCGTGAATAATGACGGATATCGCGTCACCATGCAGCGAGGTTTTCGATGAACGGCTCGGCGCTGAAGGCTGTTTCCCAGGTCAATCTCGACGAGTTCGAGCGAAGACTGCGGGCGGCGGGCGCGCCCGCCGGCGCGCAAGAAGATCCCCTTGACGAATTGGCGCGTTTGGTCGGGTTAGACGTCAATGCGGCCAAGCCCGCGGGTGATTCGACCGGCGTAGCGCCCGCGGCGCAGGCCCCGCAAGCGCCCCCTGCGCGTCTGCCCCACATCGATGAACCGATGAATGAGGGAGGCGGGTTCGATCGCCTCTTGCGGATAAACTTTGGCGATGCGGAGCCGAAGGGGGAGGGCGCGTCGTTGCGCGGGTCCCTCGACGAAGAAGCGCCCGCGCAAGATCATGGCCTGCCAGGCGACGCCGCGCCTTCGGACGCTGTTCAAGATGAAGCCTTAGAATTGGCCGCGGATTCGACGCCTTCGCCGCGCCGCTCCGGCAGGATAAAGTTGACCATGGGCGTCCTCATTGGCCTCGGCGCGGCCGGCCTCGTCGCCGCCTGGGCTATCAAGGGGGCGCCGGGCCTGCCAAAAACGCCGCCGATCATCCTGGCGGTCGACGGCCCGACCAAAGTGCAGCCGCCCTCCCAGGAAACGGTCGCTTCGCCGAGCGATTCGGCCTCGGTTCTCCTGAAGGATCAAACGAGCAAGCCGGGTCCGGTCAATGTCGTCTCCAGCGAGGAGCAGCCGGTCGACCTGCAGCATCAGACCGCCTCGCCGGCGACGCCATCCGCTGCGGCGACTCTGCCCGTCGCGGCGATTCCGCCAGTCGCGGCGACTCCGGGCGGCGCGGCAACGTCACCCGGTGCGGCGGCGCCGGGACCAGCGGCCGTCGAGCAACCTCCAACGAGGTCGATCGGAGCTCTTGCGACGGTCGCCACGGCAACGGCCCCTCCGGCCGCTCCGGCGCCGTTTCCTGAACCCAAGCGGGTGAAGACAGTTTCCGTGCGACCGGACGGCTCCCTGATTTCAAGCGCCGCTGGCCAGTCGGCCGACGCGCGTCCTTCCCCCGCGCCTCCCGACGCGGGTCCTTCGCCGGCGATTGCCGACGCGGCGCCTACCGCCGCGAGCGCTCCCGAGGCGCCCGCCGAATCGGCGCCCCGGCCGTCCGACGTTCCCGTGCCGAAAGCTCGTCCTTCGTTCAATACTTCGGCCAATGGCGCGGCGGCGCAGCCCGCGACGCCCAAGCTCGACCTGCCGACCAAACTTTCAGGTAAATCAACCGCGCGCGTGCCGATCGCCAAAATCGACACGACGGTCGCCGGCGGAACCAATCAGGCGCCTGAATCGCCGTTGCAGATCGTGCCAAACCTGCTTGGAACGGTCGCCAAAGCGGTCACCGGCCAGTCGGCCAAACAAGTCGCGGCGGCCGACCCGGTCGCAACTTCGGCCACGGCGGCTGCGCCGACCAAGGCCGATGGGTCGTATGCCGTGCAGCTTGCCGCGCCGGGCAGCGAGCAAGAAGCGCAGAGCGCTTCAACCCACCTCCAAGCAAAATATACAACGGAACTTGATGGGCGGCAGCCGACCATTCATCAGGCCGAGATCAACGGCCGATCGATCTATCGCGTGCGCGTTGGCGGCTTGTCGAAGACCGACGCCGTGGCTTTGTGCCTCAAGCTCAAGGCGACCGGCGGCGACGCCGCATGCTTTGTCGCGAAGGACTAGGCAGGCGTTTCGTCGATCCCGCAAGACCATCGGAGGCTCATGACTCTTGCGTTCATCTGCGGTTGTGCGGGGACCGCGCTCATTCCCGATGAGCGCGCCTTCATCCGGCAGAGCCAGCCGTGGGGATTGATCCTGTTCAAGCGCAATGTCGCCGACCCTCGGCAACTGCGGGCGCTGACCGAGTCGTTTCGGCATTTAGTCGGCCGAAGCGACGCGCCGGTGCTCGTCGATCAGGAAGGGGGCCGCGTGCAACGCATGGGCCCGCCCCATTGGCCGGCCTATCCCAGCGCCGCCAGTTTCGAGAAGATCGGCGATCAGGACCTGGCCCGCGAGACGGCGCAAATTTCCGCCCGGCTGATGGCGCGCGATCTCTTGGATGTCGGCGTCAACGTCGATTGCGCGCCCGTGCTCGATGTCGCGCAGCCCGGCATGCACGCGGTGATCGGCGCGCGCGCCTGGTCGAGCGATCCCGGCCGGGCCGCCGCCTTCGGCCGCGCCGTCGCGCGGGGATTGATGGCCGGCGGCGTCGCGCCGGTCATCAAGCATATTCCCGGCCACGGACGGGCCGCCGTCGACAGCCACCTCGAATTGCCGATCGTCAACGCGAGCCGC
>JBEKSH010000582.1:0-3163 GCA_049517235.1 Roseiarcus sp.
AATCGACGCGGAGGATTTTCCGCTCCGGAAGGATGGTCGCGGCGAACGCCTCCGCCTGCCCGCATGGCGCCAGGATGCGGCCGGCCTTGTCAGCGATCGTTCGCCAGTTGGCGCGCCACGGCGCCGCGTCGGTCGCCGGCTTCGCGCGGCTCGCGCCCCGGCGCGGGCCGGAAGCGCGCGACCCCATCGCAATCGGCGGGACAGGGTCGCTGCTGCGATCGAGCAGACCCGCGTCGGCGATGAACAGGTCGTAAGGGACTTTGAGTTCGAGCAGCAGGTTCGCAAGCGGGACCGGCAAGCGGCTCGGATCGAGAATCTCTATGCGCGAGGGCCGCAAGCCGCGCGCGTAGCCGATCAGCGCGGCGCGCTCGCTTGAGGAGGCCAGATCGAATTGCACTGACTGCGGCGACCCGCCGGCCGGATTGAATATTCTGACTTTCGGTCCGTCGGCGTCGCATCGCGCCTCGACGATCATCGCGGACCGCCCCTGGGACGCCAGCTGTCCGGCGCGCGCGATGGCGACCGCGCCGATGGCGCCCACTCTGGTGATCAGCAGCCTCGGGCGTCGCGCGGCGGGGGCGAACGCGCGCTCGATCGATTGCCGAGCCGTTCGCAACGGGTCCGCGAGCATGAACGCCGCGCATTCCGAGCGATGGCTTGGAAACCGGCGTTCGAGAACCCTAAGGTTGCGCACCACCAGCGCGCGCTTTTCCTGTCCGAACGATTTGGAGCCGGCGTGACCGACATAGACCGACGCGGCGCAGACGTTTCTGAACCCGCGCTCGCGCGCGCGCAGGCAAAAATCGACATCCTCGAGATAGCCGCGATGAAAATCCTCGCACAGGGCGCCGACGGCGTGGAGGCAGGCGCGGGTCACGTAAAGGCAGAAGCCGATCCCGCTCGGAATATCGACGACGCGGCCTCGGTTGCTCGTCGCCGCGACGCGGTCGATTCTTTGGATTTTGCCGGGAGATTCGAGCGGATTGAAAGCGTTGGGCGTCGGAAAGCTGGCGAATTCCCCATGGTTCGACAAGGGAGTCACGGTGCCGATGTCGGGCGACGAATAGGCGGCGGCGGCCAGCCGATCGATGAAGCCGGGCTGGACGATCGTGTCGGCGTTGAGCAGGATGACGTCGCCATCTCCAGCATGCGCGAGCGCGCGATTGATCGAGCCGACGAATCCAAGATTGAATCGATTGGTCAGAAGCTCGACGCGCGGTCGGCTCCGCAGCGTTGCGAGATAGCCCGCGATCCGCGGATCGGGAGTCGCGTCGTCGACAATCAGCGCCCGATGGCGCGTTGAATTGTGCAACTCGGCGAACAGGCTCTCGAGGCAGGCCCGCGTTGCGTCGAAGTCGCCGTAGATCGGCACGATGACGCATGTCGGCGACTCGCCCGCGGCGCTTGGCGCCGGCGGCCGACCGGGTTGCGGGCGAGCAGGGCGCTCGTTTGCGGGGGCGCGGATGGAATGAAACATCCGGCCCGCGATCGAAAGCGTGATCGATTGCGGCTTTGACGACCTTGGCCTCGGCAAGGCGAAGCGCGCCGCGTGACCCAAATCGCCAAGCGGATGGAGCGGGTCGTGCTCGAACAGCGCGGCCGTGCGGCCGGAATCGTCGGTGATGGCGACTTCAAGCGGAACCTTGTCCCGCCAGACCGCCCAGCCCTCGATCGAGTTGTCGAGAACCGCCGCTTGCGCGAGCGCCGTTTGGCCGTCCGCCAAAAGAACCTTCACGGCGTGGCGCAATATGTCGGGATCCGTGTCAGCGCCGATGAGCGCTCTTGCGGCGTTCGACCGTTGTGCGCCCTCCGCCAAGGCGAGCATTTTGCGATTGGCGGGAATATCGTCCGGAGCAAGTTCAAGCGCCATCGCGACGTCGGAAACCGCGGCCGTTCGGTCGCCCATCTGATACGCGGCTTGCGCGCGCAGCACATAGCTGTGGGGCTCCGGCGGAGGGGCTATCCTGCAACGGCGGTCGGCAAGACTGAAGGCTGTCGCGCAGTCTCCCTCGGCGAGCGCTCGCGCGGCGAGAAGCTCCAGCGACTGGTGATGGGGATCGTCGAGGATCGTGCGATCGCGCGTCGTCGATTGGCGCCGCGGCGACGACTCGCTATTTCGGGCGATCGCCATCAATTCGGATTTCACTGTAGCCCTCGCTTGGGGTGGGGCCATCGGCCGCGATCCGTCTCACGCCCGATGATCATGGCCTCGGCCTCGTGAAGTCCGCAAACAGGTCTAGCGGGCCGCCGTCCGATCCGGCGGCGCCTGGTTTCGGAAGACGCGAACGCGGCTCGAACCGCGAAGCGGCGCAATCGCGGCGGCGCCGGCCTCGACCCTCTGCGGCGCATTCAATTGTTGCAGGCTTAGACGAAGGCCCACGAGGGGCTCCCGGGCGGTCGGCCCCTCGGCGACGATGCGCTTTCCGGTTATGCGCATCGTCGGGGAGCCAAGGAAAATCGCCTCGGCGTCGAATTGGAAGTTCGAGGCGCCCGGACCGGAGAGCTCGATCATGACGCCGACGATGGGAAGCCCCTTGCCTCGCGTGCCGGCAAAAGATCCAAGCTCCATCACGCGGCCGGAGATCGCCTGGACCCTGGCCGTCCTCACGCTGTAGCGGATGTCGAGGTCGTCGGGCTTGCTCGGCCATGCGATCGAAATCCCCTCGATCCTTGACGGCCTGGACGGCCCCGCCAGCCAATGGTCGCCGTCGACCACGACATCGCCGATACTGGCGACGTGGCCATGGATGCGAAAATCGCTGAGATCGCTGGGCAAGCCGGCGGCCGGCTCTGTTCGCGTCGCTTGGCCCTGGGTCAACGGCTCGAACCGGATCGTCGCGTTGGACGAGCCGAGTTCGTGGACGGGCGCCACGTCGACCACAAGTTTGCCCCTCGCCGCGGCGCGCAGCACCAGGCAGCTTCCAGGCTGCCAAAGTACGGCCTCGCTCTGATCGGGGTGCAAGAAGAATACAATGTTTCTATCCGAAGAGGGCTCGGGAGACAGACTCACCTTCGGAGGCCGCGCATCGTCCTGCGCGGCGGCGTAGCGAACAAGGAACAGTCCCTTTTCGAGATCGACAATCTTTCGCTTTCCTGCACGTTCCATGCTGGCCTCCGGCGCCGGTCTGCCGACCGGTTCGTCTTGATAAGAGTGAGCGAAACG
>JBEKSH010000583.1:0-3161 GCA_049517235.1 Roseiarcus sp.
AATGGAACCCTGAGCGTCTCGGGAGTTCCTTCGATTGGGAACCTATCGCCGATTCTAAATCTTTCGCCAAAAGGCTTCGGCGGCACGGTGCTCGGCGGCGTTACAGTCCCGGTTTTCGACGGGGGAACCCGCGCCGCCATCTTGGAGCAAGCTCAAACCAAAGCGGACAACGCCGGCTTGGCCCTGACTCGATCTCGCGACGAAGCTATTCGGCAGATCGTGCTGGCCAATAATGCGCTGCGCACGAGCCTCTCTGCCTACACCGCCGCTACGGTTGTCGCTTCCGCCGCCAAGACGACGTTTGACGCTGCGTTAGCAGCCTATCGCGGCGGCGTAGGATCGATCACCGACGCCACGATGGCCGAAACTCAGATTCTGCAAGCGAAGAACGCTTCAACCGACGCATATAGCACGGCATTGTCCGCAGCAGCCACACTTGCCTTGTCCACCGGTTCGCTCGGAGCGTCTCTCCAATAAGATCGCTTCCCGACGCCGCGAGAGCACTGTGGTCTCGATTCATGCAGTCGCAGCCGTGGCGTCGTTCCAAGAACTTTGCGGTGTGGTACGTCGGTGTCTGGGTCACACATCTGCGATCGTGCAACTGCATTGGTGTAAGGCTTTTCCTGCTTCGAGACGCCACAGCTCTCGCCGATGATCAGTTCGTCGCTAGGATAAAACATCGCCATTGACTATTTCCACGTACGTACCGTAGTCGAGACGTCTCATCGCTCATTTCAACGACTGCCGCAATGGTCACTTCAACCTACTGTTCCATGGCGGCGCGCGTTGTTCTGGATAATTTACTACCTTCACGCCATTCATCGCAACTTCGTCGCGGACATGGGGCTGATGACCCCGAAGTAAGTAGCGCGATCACCGGTCAAGTATGGAAGGAAGCAGACGCGACTCTTCCCGACTATGACGCCACGGCGGCCCGTCGCACATGGCAACGCGCGCTTGCTTTTCTAAACGCGCTTTGAGTGCCGCGACAGGATGCAAAGCGCTGGTCGCGCGCGTCGTCTTCGATGACGGCCCCCAGCGCCTCGGTGTCACGCCTTCAGGAAACCGAGCAGCTCTTCGTTGATTTGATCCTTCAAGGTCGTGCACATGCCGTGCTCGTATATCTTGAGCGTGGCATTCTTGACAATCTAGGATGAGAGCATGGCCGAGGCGCCGATTGGGACGATTTGATCGTCATTGCCATGGAGGATCAGCGTCGGTACATTGAACTTCTTAAGGTCTTCGGTGGTGTCTGTTTCGGAAAAGGCCTTGATGCAGAAGTAGGACGCTGGGAATCCCGCCATCATCCTTTGCAGCCAGAACGACTCGCGCACGCCTTCCGAAATCTTGGCGCCCGGCCTGTTGTAGCCGTAGAACGGCATGCTCAGATCCTTGAAGAACTGCGAACGGTCGGCGATAACGCCGACACGGAGCTGGTCGAACACCTCGATCGGAAGGCCGCCCGGGTTGGCCGCCGTCTTAAGCATGAGCGGGGGTATGGCGCCGATCAGCACGGCCTTGGAGACATGCTTAGTGCCGTGGCGGCCGATATAGCGGGCGACCTCGCCGCCCCCCCCCGTGGAGTGACCGACATGGATAGCATTCTTCAACTTGAGCTTTTGGACGAGTTCCGCGAGATCGTCGGCATAGGTGTCGAGATCGTGGCCGTTCCACGGCTGGCTCGAGCGGCCATGGCCGCGGCGATCATGAGCGATGCAGCGATAGCCGTGGGAGACCAGGAAGAAACATCTGATCTTCAAAGGCGTCGGCGCTGAGCGGCCAGCCATGGCTGAAGACGATCGGCTGTCCCTTGCCCCAGTCGATGTAGTAGATATGCGTGCCGTCCTTCGTCGTGATCGTGCTCATGTGATGCCTTCCTTGCTTGTTCCCAGGCGAGGGGGTAGCGTTCGCGGGACTACGTTTCGCCGGTCGATAATGCCAAGTTCCGCTTAGTCAGATCGTTCACGCGAGTTGAAAATCTGTAGACTTTCGTGTCCTTACTCCCAATGGATGCTGATTGTGTCATCATTCGAGCCCGACGCGCGCGCCTTTCTCAGCCACTGAACGCGTCAGGCCCATCGAGGCCGACCCCTCGACACTTGCAAGGTTGATCGCCGTGTTGATAAGACCGACATGGCTGAACGCCTGCGGAAAATTGCCGAGCATGCGGCCGGCGCGAGGGTCGTATCCCTCGGCGAGCAGACCGAGATCATTCCGCAACGCGAGCAGGCGCTCGAAAAGCACGCGCGCATCGTCGAAACGCCGTTGCAAGACGTAATTGTCCGCCAGCCAGAAGCTGCAGGCGAGGAATGCGCCCTCGCCGGGCGGCAGACCGTCGACGCCGTCCTCGGTGTCGTAGCGCATCACCAGCCCGCCATCGTGCACAAGGCGCCGCTCGATCGCCGCCAGCGTGCCACGCACGCGCGGATCGCTTGCCGGTAGAAAGCGGACCAGCGGAATCTGCAGGAGGCTGGCGTCAAGACGGCGCGACCCGGAGAATTGCACAAAGCTGCCGAGCTCAGGGTCGAATCCGTGGCGGCAAACTTCGCCATGGATCTCGTCGGCAATCCGCCGCCATCGCGCGAACGCGCTCATGTCGCCGGCCGTTTCTGCCGTTATCGCCGCGCGGTCGAATGCGACCCAGGCCATCACCTTTGAATGCGTGAAATGCCGGCGTCCGCCGCGCACCTCCCAGATGCCTTCATCGGGCTCGCGCCATATCGTTTCAAGGTACTCGAGAACGGTACGGCGCACGTCGACACCCCGCCGTGACGTCGGCATGCCGCCACGCACGGCCTCGAACATCGCATTGACGACCTCACCATAAACGTCGAGCTGACGCTGCCCGACCGCTGAGTTGCCGATGCGAACGGGGCGCGAGCTTTCATATCCTGCCAGCCAAGGCAGTTCGCGCTCCGGCAACTGCTTTTCGCCAGTTATGCCATACAGGATCTGCACTTGCGCCGGGCTGCCCGCGACTGCGCGCAGCAGCCAGTCACGCCAAGCCCTCGCCTCATCATAGTACCCGAGGTTCATCAGTGCGAGCAGGGTGAATGAGGCATCGCGCAGCCAGCAATAGCGATAATCCCAGTTGCGCGGCCCGCCGATTTGCTCCGGCAACGAGGTCGTCGCTGCAGCCACGATGCCGCCTGTTGGCCCGT
>JBEKSH010000584.1:0-3155 GCA_049517235.1 Roseiarcus sp.
CAAGGCCGCTCTTGAGAAAGCCGGCGCCAAGGTCGAACTCAAATGACGCATTGCGGGCCGTTCCGGTCCGCGTTTGAAGACGAGCGGTCTCGGGCCATCGGCCCGGGGCCATTCAATCGTTCCGGCGCGCCAATCAGGCGAACGGGCGATTTGTGAAGAGATCGCGGCGGTGACGCGATGAGGTTGTTGGGGGCGCGACGCCCCGATCCGCTTGCCCCATCCCGAAGGGGCGCGGCGCCCGTGGGCCTTTATGACGAGCGGCCCGACGGTTAGCAATATCGAGGAGCGACATGGCGCAGACATTCACAGGCCGCAAGCGTGTTCGCAAATTCTTTGGTCACATCAAAGAAGTCGCGCAGATGCCGAATCTCATCGAGGTTCAGAAGGCGTCCTATGACCAGTTTCTGGTGGTCGATGCGCCCGCGGGCGGCCGCGCGGACGAAGGTTTGCAGTCCGTCTTCAAATCGGTGTTCCCGATTTCCGATTTCGCCCAGACGGCGCTGCTTGAATTCGTCAAATACGAATATGAGGCGCCCAAATACGACGTCGACGAATGCCGCCAGCGCGGCATGACTTTCGCGGCGCCGCTGAAAGTGACGCTGCGCCTGATCGTCTTCGACGTCGACCCCGAGACCGGCGCAAAATCCGTCAAGGATATCAAGGAACAAGACGTCTACATGGGCGACATGCCGTTCATGACCTCGAACGGCACGTTCATCGTCAACGGCACCGAGCGCGTCATCGTCTCGCAAATGCACCGCAGCCCGGGCGTGTTCTTCGACCACGACAAGGGAAAGAGCCATTCGTCGGGCAAGCTGCTGTTCGCCGCCCGCATCATTCCCTATCGCGGCTCCTGGCTCGACATCGAATTCGACGCCAAGGACATCGTGCATGCGCGCATCGATCGGCGCCGGAAGATCCCGGTGACGTCGCTTCTTTATGCGCTTGGCATGGACGGCGAGGAGATTCTGTCGACCTTCTACAACAAGGTGGTCTACGCCCGCGACAAGGACGGCTGGCGCGTCCCGTTCGACGCGGATCGCGTGAAGGGCCTCAAGGCCTCGGTCGACCTGATCGACGCCGACACCGGCGAAGTCGCGGTCGAGGCCGGCAAGAAACTGACAGCGCGCACCGCCCGCCAGTTGACCGAGCGAGGCGTCAAGGCGCTGCGCGCGCTGGACGTCGATCTCTACGGCCAATATATCGCCGACGATCTTTATGACCCGCAGACCGGCGAGATTTTCGCCGAGGCGGGCGACGAGATCACCGACAAGTCGCTGCACGCCCTCATCGAGGCGGGCTTCGACGAATTGCCGGTTCTCGACATCGATCATGTCAACATCGGCCCGTATATCCGCAACACATTGAAAGTCGACAAGAACAGTTCGCGCGAGGACGCGTTGTTCGACATCTATCGCGTGATGCGCCCCGGCGAGCCGCCGACCATCGACAGCGCCGAAGCGATGTTCACTTCGTTGTTTTTCGACCCCGAGCGCTACGATCTGTCGGCGGTCGGCCGCGTGAAGATGAACATGCGCCTCGATCTCGACGCCGAAGACACCGTCCGCGTGCTGCGCAAGGCGGACATTCTGGCGGTCGTCAAGGCGCTGGTCGACCTGCGCGACGGCCGCGGCGAGATCGACGACATCGACCATCTGGGCAATCGCCGCGTGCGGTCGGTCGGCGAACTGATGGAAAATCAGTATCGCGTCGGCTTGCTGCGCATGGAGCGCGCGATCAAGGAGCGCATGTCCTCCGTCGAAATCGACACGGTCATGCCGCAGGATCTGATCAACGCCAAACCGGCGGCGGCGGCGGTGCGCGAGTTCTTCGGCTCTTCGCAGCTTTCCCAGTTCATGGACCAGACCAACCCGCTGTCCGAGATCACCCACAAGCGCCGTCTTTCGGCGCTTGGTCCGGGCGGCCTGACGCGCGAGCGCGCGGGCTTCGAGGTGCGCGACGTGCATCCGACGCATTACGGCCGCATTTGCCCCATCGAGACGCCGGAAGGCCCGAATATCGGCCTGATCAATTCGCTGGCGACGTTTGCCCGCGTCAACAAATATGGCTTCATCGAAACGCCTTACCGTCGCGTGAAAGAGGGCAAGGTGACGATGGACGTCGTCTATCTCTCGGCGATGGAGGAGGGCAAATATAGCGTCGCCCAGGCCGATACGCCGCTGAAGGACGACGGCACGCTGAATGGCGACCTGATCGTCTGCCGTCACGCGGGCGATGTCGTTTTTCTGAGCCCCGACCGCGTCGATTTCATGGAAGTCTCGCCCAAGCAGCTCGTGTCCGTCGCTGCCGCGCTGATTCCGTTCCTTGAGAACGACGACGCCAACCGCGCGCTGATGGGCTCCAACATGCAACGTCAGGCCGTGCCGCTGGTGCGCTCCGACGCGCCGCTGGTCGGCACCGGCATGGAGGCGATCGTCGCCCGCGATTCGGGCGCCGCGATCGGCGCGCGCCGCGCCGGCGTCGTCGACCAGATCGACGCGACGCGCATCGTCGTGCGCGCGACGGGCGAGACCGACGCGGCGAAGCCCGGCGTCGATATTTACCGCCTGATGAAGTTCCAGCGCTCCAACCAGTCGACCTGCATCAACCAGAAGCCGTTGGTGCGCGTCGGCGACATTGTGGCCAAGGGCGACATCATCGCCGACGGCCCTTCGACGGATCTGGGCGATCTGGCGCTCGGACGCAACGTGCTCGTCGCGTTCATGCCCTGGAACGGCTATAATTTCGAGGATTCGATCCTTCTGTCCGAGCGCATCGTCAAGGACGACGTGTTCACCTCGATCCATATCGAGGAATTCGAGGCGATGGCTCGCGACACCAAGCTCGGGCCCGAGGAAATCACGCGCGACATCCCGAACGTTTCCGAAGAGGCGCTCAAGAACCTCGACGAAGCGGGCATCGTCTATATCGGCGCCGAAGTGCATGCCGGCGACATCCTGGTCGGCAAGATCACGCCCAAGGGCGAAAGCCCGATGACGCCGGAAGAAAAACTGCTGCGCGCCATCTTCGGCGAGAAGGCCTCCGACGTGCGCGACACCTCGTTGCGCGTTCCGCCGGGCGTGCAGGGCACCGTCGTCGAAGTGCGCGTGTTCAACCGGCACGGTGTCGAGAAGGACGAGCGCGCACTCGCCATC
>JBEKSH010000585.1:0-3144 GCA_049517235.1 Roseiarcus sp.
TTCTGAAACACCTGCTCGACCGTTTCGAGATAGAATTCCGCGCACAAATCCATGATCGTGAAATATTCCTTGTAGAACTCGTGGATCGCGTCGGCTTTCTCGAAATCACCGGCGACGCGATGCTGGAACATGTCGACGAAGGATTTGGCGTGACGCTCGGCGTTCATGCTCATGAAGGCGGAAAGTTGCAGGAAGCCGGGATAGACCCGTCTTCCCGCCCCCGCCAGGCGCGCGGGGACGATGCCGATCATCTTGTCGCGGAACCATTCGATCGGCTTTTCATTGGCGAGATCATTGACCTTGGTCGGCGCGATGCGCGTGTCGATCGGCCCCGCCATCAGCGTCAGGCTCGCCGGCTGATGATTGGCGCCTTCCTTCGCCAGCACGGCGGTCGCCGCCAGCGCCGAAACGGCGGGCTGACAGACGGCGACGATATGCGAATCCGGCCCGATATGCCGCACGAAGTCGATCAGATGCTGCGTGTAATCGTCGAGGGTGAACGGCCCCGCCTGCAGCGGAATGATGCGCGGGTTGATCCAGTCGGTGACATAGACCTCGTGATCGCGCAGCATCGTCTTGAGCGTGCCGCGCAACAGCGTCGCGAAATGACCCGACATCGGGGCGACCAGCAGGACTTTCGGTTCGTCCGCGCCGGACGCCTTGCGGAACCTGCGCAGGTCGCAGAAAGCGGTCGACAGAACGACTTCTTCCTCGACCGGCGTGGCTTCGCCGCGCGCTTCCACAAAAGGGAGGTCGAAGCCCGGACGTTCATGGGTGAAGCCGGCCAGCGCGACCGCTTCGTAGTAGGCCGCCATCCGCTGCAACGGCGAAGCGAACGGGCCGGTCCCCCAGGTCTTGAGGATGCGTTCGGCGTTGGAGGCGAGCAGACGGACGGAGTCGCCAAGATCGGCCATCGCCTGATAGGAATCGTACATCATTCCGTGCCGCTCGATTCCGGGACGCTCGATTGACGCTCATTCCGAGGAAGCAAGCGACGTGCCACTGGCACGTCATTTGCTTTGAAATTCAACGGTTTTTCTCTCATATTGGCGCAGCCCCATGTCGCGAACGACTATCACTCTGAGCAGCAAAAACTATTCGTCCTGGTCGTTGCGCGGCTGGCTGATGGCCAAGTTCGCCGGCATCGATTTCGACGAATCGATCATCGCGCCCGACAATGCCGACGCGCGCGCCGAAATTCTGCTGCTGTCGCCGAGCATTCTCGTGCCCTGTCTCACTTATCAGGGAATCAAGGTGTGGGACACGCTGGCGATCGGCGAATTCCTCAATGAGATTGCCCCAAAATCAGGCTTGTTGCCTAAAGACAGGGCAAAACGCGCGCATTGCCGTTCGATTTGCGGCGAGATGCATTCCGGCTTCGTGTCGCTACGCCAGGCGCTGCCGATGAACATCAAGGCGCATTTCCCAAAGTTCAAAATCTGGTCGAAGGCCAACGCCGACATCGAACGCATCGTCTTTTTGTGGCGCGAATGCCTCAGCGCCAATGGCGGGCCGTTCCTGTTCGGCGAGCTGTCGATGGCCGATGCGATGTACGCGCCGGTGGTCAGCCGCTTCCGCACCTATGACGTCGCGCTCGACCGCCCGACCCAGGCCTACGCCGACCGCATCTGGGATCTGCCGGCGATGGTCGAATGGCGCGAAGCGGCGATGGGCGAGGTCGAGGAGATCGAGGAGCTGGAGGTCGAGTTTTAGCGCACCGCCATGCGGGTCACGCGGGAAATTTCGCGAGATGGCCGAGCAGCAAGCGCGCGACGATTTCCGGCGCCTCTTCGGGCAGCCAGTGCGAAGCGCCTTCGAGAGGCGCGAACTGGTAGGGGCCCGTCACATAGCGGCCCGTCGCCCTGGCGGCGGCCGCCCCGAGCGCCTGGTCCTCGCTTCCCCAGATGTACAGCGTCGGCGTCGCCACGGGCGCTCCGAGCCGCTTGTTGTCGAGCGCGCGATACCAGTTGAGCGTCGCGGTCAGCGCCCCCGGTTCGCTCAGCCGCGCGATGTTTTCCTCGATCGCCGCGGGCGCCACCTTGCCGCCATAGATCGCCCGCAGCTTGCGCGCGCCGTCGCGCAGCAACGCCTGTTCGGCGACATGGCCGGGCTGGCGGAAGACGCCGATATAGGCCGACATGACCGGCTGCCGCGGATCCCCGCGCATCGCCTCGAGGAACGCCAGCGAATGCGGCGTCGACAGAACGGTGAGCGAGGCGAGCCGGTCCGTGTGATGGGCGGCGTAGGACCAGGCGAGCAGCCCGCCCCAATCGTGGCCAACCAGATGAAAGCGCGCATTCCCGGCGAGCGCCCGCGCGAAGCCGTCGATGTCGGCGATCAGATGGTCGACAGAGTAATCGGCGACCTCGCCGGGCCGCGCGCCGCGCGAATAGCCGCGCTGATCGACTGCGACGGCGCGAAACCCCGCCGCCGCCGCCGGCGCCATCACGTCGCGCCAGCTCGTCGCGAAAGACGGCCAGCCGTGCAGGAAGAGAACCAGCGGCGCGGTCGGATCGCCGCGCGCGATCGAATCGAAGCGAAAGCCGTTCGCGTCAATGGGAAAGGCCTCGAAGCCGTGTTGCGGATCACCCATCCATCTTCAGCGCCGCGATGAACGCCTCCTGCGGAATGTCGACTTTCCCGAACTGGCGCATCTTCTTCTTGCCGGCCTTCTGCTTCTCCAAGAGCTTGCGCTTGCGCGTCGCGTCGCCGCCGTAGCATTTGGCGGTGACGTCCTTGCGCAAGGCGCGGATGGTCTCGCGCGCGATGATCTTGCCGCCGATCGCCGCCTGAATGGGGATCTGGAACATGTGCGGGGGGATCAGCTCGCGCAGCTTTTCGACCATCGCGCGGCCGCGCGATTCGGCGCGGTCGCGATGCACCAGCATCGACAGCGCGTCGACCGGCTCGCCGTTGACCAGGATCGACATTTTGACGAGGTCGCCGGCGCGGTAATCGGTCAGCGCATAGTCGAACGAGGCGTAGCCCTTGGAGATCGACTTCAACCGGTCGTAGAAGTCGAACACCACTTCGTTGAGCGGCAGGTCGTAGATCACCATCGCGCGCTTGCCGACATAGTTGAGGTCGACCTGGGCGCCGCGCCGGTCCTGGCACAGCTTGAGGACGGCGCCGAGATAATCGTCG
>JBEKSH010000586.1:0-3134 GCA_049517235.1 Roseiarcus sp.
TGCGCGCGCATACGCGGCTTGTCGAGCAGCCAGCCGCGCTTCCACTCGCGGCCAAGGAAGATGTTTTCTTCGACCGTCAAGTCCTCGGCGAGGTTGAGTTCCTGGTGCAGCAGCACGAGGCCCCGACGCTCGCCCTCGATGCTGCTGGCGAGCGAGATTTCCTCGCCGTCGAGCAGCAGCGCGCCCGAGGAGGGCGGAAAGACGCCGCACATCACCTTCATCAGCGTGGACTTGCCGGCGCCGTTCTCGCCGACCAGCGCATGGATCTCGCCGGGCCGCAGATCGAGCGTGACGCCGTGCAGCACCTCGACGGGTCCAAAGGACTTGGTCACGGCCCGCGCCGAGAGAACGGCCCCCGACCCCGCGCCTTCCCCCGCCATCGTCGCCATCCCGCCCCCCACGGTTGGGAACCCCATCACGCCTGGGCTCGCCTCACATCACTATCATGGTCGAATCGGCCGGGGCGATTTCACCCTCTGGGTCGGCGCAAGATTTGTCGCTGATGGCTCTGACATGTTAGCGCGAGCAACGTGTCACAGACCCGCGCGGCGATCAACTCACTTCGACGCTTAAGTTTGGATGGCCGGGCGCCCATGGTATCGTCGCCGCCTGCCAAGTCAGCCGGAGCCGAATGTGCGGGAATTCTCCTCGAACGGGGTGCGCATCGCCTTTATCGACTTCCCCGCGCGAGGCGAGGATCGGCGCGAACCGGTCCTGCTCATCCATGGCTTCGCCTCGACGCATGCGATCAACTGGGTCAACCCGCGCTGGGTCGAGACGCTGACCCAGGCCGGGCGGCGGGTGATCGCCTTCGACAACCGCGGCCATGGCGCCAGCGAGAAGCTCTATGCGCCCGAGGCGTATCATTCTTCGCTGATGGCCGCCGACGCTTTGAACCTGCTGGATTTTCTCGACATCGCGCGCGCCGATGCGATGGGCTATTCGATGGGCGCCCGCATCGCCGCCTATCTGGCGCTCGAAAACCCCGCGCGCGTGCGCTCGCTGATCCTCGGCGGCCTCGGCGACCATCTCGTCCATGGCGTCGGTCTTCCCGCCGGGATCGCGCATGCGATGGAGGCGCCCTCGCTCGCGGATCTGACCGATCCGGTCGAGCGGATGTTCCGCAAGTTCGCCGATCAGACCCACGGCGACCGGGCCGCGCTCGCCGCCTGCATCAGAGGGTCGCGCCAGACGCTGACGCGCGAGGAGGTCGCGCGAATTCACTGCCCGACGCTGGTGGCGGCCGGAACGAGGGACGGCATCGCCGGCGATCCGCATGCGCTGGCCGCGATGTTCCGGCACGGCGAGACCCTCGATATCCCCGGACGCGACCACAATCTCGCGGTCGGCGACAAGGTCTTCAAGGCCGGCGCGCTCGCCTTTCTCGATCGGCGCGCCTGAGGCGCCCGATTTGGCGGACGAGCCAATTGCGAGCTTTTTTTCTCATAAACAACAATTGATTGAATAGGAATAATCATGCGCCCGTTGACGTCGTTGACAAATCGCTTGAAGCGCCTGAAGCGATGCGCTGACAAGGTCGCTCAACTCATCGGCGGGGCGTTGCAACGAAACCGCCGGCGGCGTTCTGAGGGCCACGCTGTCGCTGCGCGGGCCGTGACGTTCGATGCGCCGCGCCGCGCCCCATTCCTACGCCGGCCTCGTCCGTGCTATAATTTGTTCTGGCAAGTCCATTGAGGAGCATTCCATGGCGCAGAGCCAGGTCGCCCATTTGGTCGGCGTAGGCCGCAACGATCCGCTTTTCACGCGCATTCGCGCGGAGGCGGAGGCGGCGGCCAAGCATGAGCCGGAGCTGGCGTCGTTCCTGCTGACCGCCATCCTCAACCACGAGACGCTCGAGAGCGCGGTGGTTCATCGCCTCGCCTCGCGGCTCCATCACGTCGATCTGCCGGGCGCGATGATCCGCCAGGTCTATGGGGAATATATCGCGCGCGATCCGGCGATCGGCGAAGCTTTCCGCGCCGACATCATCGCGGTCGCCGATCGCGATCCCGCCTGCATGCGGCTGATCGAGCCGGTGCTGTATTTCAAGGGATTCCACGCGCTGCAGACCTATCGCCTCGCCCATGCGCTGATGCGCGCCGGGCGGCGGGATTTCGCGCTCTATCTGCAGAGCCGCGCCTCGTCGGTGTTCGATGTCGACATCAATCCGTCGGCGCGGATCGGCAAGGGCGTCTTTCTCGACCACGCCTCGGGGCTGGTGGTCGGCGAGACGACGGTGATCGAGGACGACGTGTCGATCCTGCAGGGCGTCACTTTGGGCGGCACGGGCAAGGAGACGGGCGATCGGCATCCGAAAATCCGGTGGGGCGTGCTGATCGGCGCGGGCGCCAAAGTGCTCGGCAATATCGAGGTCGGCCATTGCTCGCGCGTCGCCGCCGGCTCCGTCGTGCTGTCGGCCGTTCCCCACAACAAGACGGTCGCTGGCGTGCCGGCGCGCATCGTCGGCGAGGCGGGCTGCGCCGAACCGGCGCGCAGCATGAACCAGATCATCGCCGAGAAAATGATCGAGCGGTGAGGGCCGCGCCCGCGGGACCGCGACCGTCCCGGTCGCTGTTCGCCGCCGGGGCGGTGCAGGGCGGGCGGGACGCCCGCGTTCCCGGGCGTCCGGCGCTTGCGGGCGCCCGCCTTTCATGGCAAGGGCTGGCCCCTGCGGTTCGCCAATACGAGGCCTCGAGATCATGGACAAGAGCGAAATTCTCAAATTGCAGGCGCACTTGCGCCGCAGCTTCGGCGCGCCGGGACTCAAAGTTCAGCCCAGCTCCAAATCGGCCGACGCCGCCGACGTCCAGATCGGCGAGCGGCGGATCGGGTCGATCGTCGTCGACGACGAGGACGGCGATCGCGATTTCTCTTTTGAAATGAAGGTCCCGGTCCAGCGCCACGTGCTGCAGGAATACCTGCGCCGGTTGTTCGAAAACGATTCCCTGACGATCGCCGCGCGCCTCAAGAAAGCCGATTCGGTCGAACTCAACAATGGCCCGGATTTCCTCGGCATAGTTTCGGCGGACGATCCGAAGGGCAACACCTACACGCTGCAGATGGCCATCCTGGCTTTCGACCTCGAGGATTTGTGACGCCTGTCGCTGCTAGCGCCGCGCCGTCTCGATAAGGCC
>JBEKSH010000587.1:0-3132 GCA_049517235.1 Roseiarcus sp.
GCGCGATGTTGAATTCTTGACCTATCATCCAGGCGCGCAAAGGCAAGTTGCGGTCGGCGGCGATTTTCGGTTGAGGCGAAAGTCTGGGCGGGGAGGTCGATTTCAGATGACGCCGCCGATCCAGAAATCACCAACGCTCGCAGGCCGGCGCCCCACCTTGGCGTCATTCGCGCGCTTGCTTAAGGTCGGCCGCCTACGCCCCGCCGACAACCCGGCCGAACGAGCGGCGCGCAGCATTCAGACCAGCCTGAAACACAATGGCCAGGGCGATCAGCCGCGCCTCCGCAACCCTCCCGCCATCGCGGCGCCCGCTGATCCAGTGGTCGCGTTCGCTTCTCCGGCCGTCGTCGGCGCCGCCGCGCAATACGAGGCGCGTCAGGAGGCGGCGTCCGCCTCGGACTCCCTTGCCAGCAGCGCGCGCTTGCGTTCGACCCCCCAGCGGTAGCCCGACAGCGCGCCGTCGTTCCGCACGACGCGGTGGCAGGGGATCGCCACCGCGATTCTGTTCGCCGCGCAGGCTTGCGCCACCGCGCGGGCCGACCTGGGCGCGCCGATCCGCTTGGCGATGTCGGCGTAGCTCGCCGTCCTGCCGGCCGGAATCTCGCGCAAGGCTCGCCAGACGCGTTGCTGGAACGCCGTGCCGCGCAAGTCGAGCGGCAGGTCGAGGCCCAGCGCCGGCGCCTCGACAAAGCCGACGACGGTGGCGACCAGATCCTCGAACGCCGCGTCGCCGCCGTTCCGCGGCGCCCTAAACGGAAGCGGCGAATATCGTCAGCCTGTCTCCGGCCTCCCGCAGCGCCGCGCGCACCGGCATTTCCTCGATCGGCCCTTGCTGAAGCGCGCGCTCCAGCGTTGCAAGCTTGGCGGCGCCTTCGATGTGAAGCGCCAGCGCGCGGGCGCGCAAAATCACCCGCGCGGACAAAGTGAGCCGTGGTTCGGGGGCGCCAGGCGCGCGCATCCGCACAACCAGCGCCCTCGCGCCCGGATTGACCGCTTCGGCCAGATTGTCGCCGCCGGGAAACCACGAAGCGGTGTGACCGTCTTCGCCCATGCCCAAAATGACGAGATCGGCCGGTAAAGGCAGATCGGCGATCCGCGCATTGGCCGCCGCCAACTCCTGGTCGGGCGAAAGGCGCGAATCGGCCAACGGCGCAAAGCGCGCCGCGGCGGCGCGATCGCGCAACAGAGTCTCGCGAATCAGCCTGGCGTTCGATCGCGCACTGTCCTCGGCCACGCAACGCTCGTCGGCAAGCGTGATCGTCACACGCGTCCAGTCGATCGCATGCGACGCGAGGGCGGCGAAAAAGCGCCTGGGGGTCGTCCCGCCGGACACGATCAACAGCGCTTCGCCCCGCTCGTCGACGCTGTTCTGGAGCAGGGTCGCCGTCCACTGCGCGAAGGCGACCGCCAGGGCCGCGCCGTCCGCAAAGTCACGGCGTTCGGGCCTCGTCAAAGTCATTCGTATTCCTCGTTCCAGGTGCGCCCGTCGCGCTCGATCAGCGCAATCGCCGCGGCCGGTCCCCACGTGCCGGCCGTGTACGGGCGCGGCGTTTCGCGCGACTGGCTCCACGCCTCGCGGATCGGGTCGATGAACGCCCAGGCCGCCTCCACTTCGTCGCGTCGCATGAACAGCGCGGCGTCGCCGCGCACGACATCCATCAACAGTCGCTCATAGGCGTCGGCCGACGGCCCCGAGAAGGCCTTCTCGAAGCTCATGTCGAGCGGCACGTGCTGCAGCCTCATGCCGCCCGGTCCCGGCTCCTTGATCATCAGCCAAAGCTTGATGCCTTCATCGGGCTGCACGCGGATGACCAGGCGATTGGCGGGAATGCCTTCGAGGCCCGATTCGAAAATGGCGTGCGGCACGCGGCGAAAGCCGATTTCGATTTCCGAGAAGCGCTGGGGCAATCTCTTGCCAGTGCGCAAATAGAAGGGCACGCCCGCCCAACGCCAGTTGGCGACGCCGACTTTCAAGGCGACGAAGGTTTCGGTGCCGCTCGCCTCTTTGCCGATGTCCTGAAGATAGGACGAGGCCGCCGCTCCGTCGGCGAAACCGCCGCGATACTGACCGCGCACCGTCAACATCGAAGCATTGGAAGCGTCGATCTTCGCCAGAGATTTCAGCACCTTCAACTTTTCGTCGCGCAAAGCGTCCGCCTCCAGCGAGGCGGGCGGCTCCATCGCCACCAGACAAAGCAATTGCAGCATATGGTTTTGCACCATGTCGCGCAGCGCGCCGGATGCGTCGTAATAGGCGCCGCGGCCTTCGACGCCGAGCGTTTTGGCGACGGTGATCTGCACGTGATCGATATGGGCGTTGTTCCAAAGGGGCTCGAACAACGCGTTGGCGAAGCGCAGCGCCATCAGGTTCTGCACAGTCTCCTTGCCCAGATAGTGATCGATGCGGAAAATGCGTTTCTCCGGGAATACCGAGCCGATCTCGTCGTTGATCGCCGCCGCGCTCGCCCCGTCCTTGCCGATTGGCTTTTCTACGATGATGCGCGAGCGCCGCGTGACAAGGCCGTTTGCGCCCAGGCGCTCGGCGATAGGGCCGAAAAGATCGGGACTGGTCGCCATGTAGAACGCGCGCACCCGCTCGTCGGGGCCGAGCAGCGCCTTCAAGGCCTCCCAGCCGTCATCGCCGGTCACGTCGACCGCCGCATAGGCGATGCGGTTCAGGAAGCGATCGACAAACGGCGCCGAGGCGTCATCCGCGCCGCCAAATTTCAGCAGCGCATCCCTGACCGTCGCGCGAAAGGCGTCGCGCTCCATGTGGCGGCGTGAAACGCCGATGATGCGGGTTGGTTCCTTGAATTGGTCGTCCTTGTCGCGATGAATCAGCGCCGGGAACAATTTGCGATAGGCGAGATCGCCGGTGCCGCCGAACACGACAAGATCGAACGGTTCGACTTTGATGATCTGCGAGGTCATTGGCGGCCCCTCTCGATTGTCACGCCTGTGGCCAATGGTTGGGCTGGCCGGCGGTCAGCCCGCTCGGGACGTCCTTAAACAGCACTTCCCTGTCACGCGCAAAGTTGGCGATGAGCGGCAACGCCGCGCCGCCGATGGCGCGGGCGTCGGCGCCGATGGCGCCGGCCATGATCGCCGCGTCGGAAAGGCCGCGTCGGTCGA
>JBEKSH010000588.1:0-3128 GCA_049517235.1 Roseiarcus sp.
TGGCGCCTTCAACCCGTCCTTTGGAGAATCCTTCGCACTCATCGCGTGAAGGCCACCGCGTTGCCGGCGTCGACATTGAGGATATTGCCGGTGGACTTGGCAGACAGGTCGCTCGCGAAGAAATAGACGCCCTCCGCGACGTCCTCGGGCAACACGGAGAGCTTGAGCATCGAGCGCAGGCGATAGACCTCCTCGAGTTCGTCTTCCGACACATGATAGGCGGCGGCGCGCTGCTGGCGCCACTCGCCGTCCCAGATTTTCGAGCCGCGCAGCACCGCGTCGGGGTTGACGGTGTTGACGCGGATTCCGTGCGCCGCGCCTTCCAGCGCCAGGCAGCGCGCCAGATGAATTTCCGAGGCTTTGGCGGCGCAATAGGCGGCGGCGCCGGCGGACGCCGCCAGGCCGTTCTTGGACGCGACGAAGACGATTGCGCCGCCGCACTTCTGGCGCAGCATCAGCCGGAACGCCTCGCGCGCGACCAGGAAATAGCCGGTGGCGAGCACGTCGATGTTCTTTTGCCAGAGCGCGAGGCTGGTGTCCTCGATCGGCGAAGCCGAGGCGATGCCGGCGTTGGACACGACGATGTCGACGCCGCCGAACGCCAGCGTCGTTTCGTGGAAGCTCGCGACGACCCCCGCTTCGTCGGTGACGTCGAGCTTGACGCCGATCGCGCTGTCCCTGCCGAACTTTCCGACGATCGCCGCGATGCGGTCGTCGAGCGCCGGGCGGTCGATGTCGGCGAGAATGACGCAGGCGCCCTCGCTCAGCAGGCGTAAAGCCGTCGCCCCGCCGATCCCGCCGGCGCCCCCCGTGACATAGGCGATGCGGCCGGCCAGCGATTTGGGCCTGGGCATGCGCTGCAGCTTGGCTTCTTCGAGCAGCCAGTATTCGATGTCGAACGCCTCCTGCTCGGGCAATCCGACATAGGCGGAAACGCCCGAGGCGCCGCGCATCACGTTGATCGCGTTGACGTAGAATTCGGCGGCGATGCGCGCCGTCGCCTTGTCCTTGGCGAAGGACATCATGCCGACGCCCGGCGCCAGGTAGATCACCGCGTTGGGATCGCGCATCGCCGGCGAATTGGCGCGCTTGCAGCGCTGGTAATAGGCCGCGTACTGGGCCCGGTACGCTTCGAGGCGCTCGCCGAGCGAATCGGCGACCGCTTCGAGATTGTCCTGGGCTGGATCATAGGGCAGGACGAGCGGGCGGATCTTGGTGCGCAGGAAATGGTCCGGACAGGACGTTCCCAGCGGCGCCAGCGCGTCGAGCGCGCGCGAATTGACGAATTCGAGCACCTCCGGCGCGTCGGTGAAATGGCCGACCTTGCGCTCGCCGCGCGAAACCTCGCCGCGGATCAGCGGCATCAGCCGGGCGGCGATCTCGCGCCGTCTGGCCGGCGCCGCCGGCTCGACGAGCGCGCCGCCGAACGCCGGCCGCCGTTCGTTGGCCGCCAGCCAGTCGGCCGCCTGCTGGATGACGCGCAAGGTCGTCTCGTAGCAGGCCTTCGACGTTTCGCCCCAGGTGAACAGCCCATGGCCGCCAAGCACCACGCCGACATAGCCGGGATTCTTGGCCGCCATTTCGCCGAGCTTCAGGCCGAGGTCGAAGCCGGGCCGCTGCCAGGGCAGGAAACCCAGCGCGCCGCCGAATAT
This sequence comes from Roseiarcus sp., assembly GCA_049517235.1. GTDB lineage: Bacteria > Pseudomonadota > Alphaproteobacteria > Rhizobiales > Beijerinckiaceae > Roseiarcus. Next base: position 1,653 of record JBEKSH010000588.1, read on the forward strand.
GCCGTGCGTTAGCTCCTCGGCGTTGGCGCAGGCGGCGATCGAGATCACCGCGTCCGCATGGACGTGATCGACATGGGCGTGCGGCGCGAAGGCGTGCAGCGGCGTGTCGATCGAGGTCGCGCGCGGGTTGAGATTGAAGGTGCAATGATTGAACAAAGCAACCATTTCGTCTTCATGGGCCAGCCCGCGATAGCGGCCTTGCAGGCTTTCCAGTTTGTCGAGATAGAGGGTCGAAAAGCCGTCGCGGTTCATCGAGCCGAGATCGCCGCCGGAGCCCTTGACCCACAGCACCGTGACCTCTCTTCCGGTCAGCGGGTCGGCCATCGCGACCTTGGCGGATGTGTTGCCGCCGCCGAAATTGGTGATGCGCAGGTCGCCGCCGAGCAGGTTGGAGCGATAGAGCAGCTGGCCGGGCTCGTCGAGGCCCGCCGCATGCGCGTCGTCCCACAGGTTAGCGAGCGGTCTCGCCGCGGCCTCGGTCATCGGCGTCATCCTCCATGGCGGCGCGCTTTCGCCGGAACATATTGTTGCAATCGATCATGGTCAATCGTTGTCTGAGCGATATTGCGCTGCGATGTGATTGATGCAGTGCGAAATTGAGCGGTTATGCGCGATTCGCGTTGACCGCTCGACGTGTTCGCGACTAGTTTCGAACGTTCGGGAGGAACAGGGCCGTGCATGAACGCGAGCGCTGGCAGGTCATCAGGGCGATGCTGAGACAGCATACGCTGGTGCGCATCGCCGACGTTTGCCGCGCCACCGGCGCCTCCGAAGCCTCGGTGCGGCGCGATTTCGCTAGGCTCGCGGAATTGGGGGCGGCGACGCGCGTGCACGGCGGGCTGGAGGCGATTCCCGGTTCGCAAGCCGCCTCGAGCGACGCGCCAGCGCTGGCGACCCGTTCCTTCGAAGTCAGCAAGACGCTCAACGTCGCGGCCAAGCGAGCGATCGCCAAGGCCGCCGTCGCGCTTTGCGCCGACGGCGACGCGATCATCATCAACGGCGGCACGACGACGTTCGAGATGGGCGAATTCCTGCGCGAGCGCCGGCTGAAGGTCCTCACCAATTCCTATCCGCTGGCGGAGATGCTGATCCGCGACTCCAAGTGCCGCGTCGCGCTGCCGGGCGGCGAAGTCTACCGCGAACAGAAGTTGATCGTTTCGCCGTTCGAGGAGGACGCCATCCAGCACTATTCGGCGGCGCGCATGTTCATGAGCGGCATTTCGATCGGTCCGCTCGGCGTGATCGAGGGCGATCCGCTGATCGCGCGCGCCGAGACCAAGCTCTTGAAACGCGCCGACAAGCTCGTTGTGCTGGCCGACAGCTCGAAGTTCGTTCCGCGCGGCAGCCTGGTCGTCTGCCCGCTGTCGCGCATCGATATTCTGATCACCGACGATGACGCGCCTGCCGCCGCGCTGGCCATGCTGCGCGAAGCCGGCGTGCAGGTGCAATTGATCGATGTCGGAGCCTCCGGGCTTC
>JBEKSH010000589.1:0-3126 GCA_049517235.1 Roseiarcus sp.
GGCGTTACGGGCGCGGCGTCAAACGCGGCGGTGACGGCGCGCCAGCGTGAAGTGACGCATACGCTGCTCTCAGCGGTCGGCGCGTTCGATTGGCTGCCCGACGAAGGGCTGATCGACGCGGTGACAGCGGTTTCGGGCTCGGGGCCGGCTTATGTTTTCGCGCTGGCCGAAGCGCTCGCCGAAGCGGGCGCCGCCCTCGGCCTTCCACAAGATATTGCGATGCGGTTCGCCCGCGCGACCATCGAAGGAGCCGGCGAGCTGATGCGCCGCGAGCCGGAAATTTCGCCCGCCCGCTTGCGCGAAAACGTGACGTCCCCCGGCGGCACCACCGCCGCCGCGCTTGCCGTGCTGCGCGCGCCAGACGGCCTCGCGTCGCTGATGCGGCGCGCCGTCGCCGCCGCGCACAAGCGCGCAAGGGAATTGGCGGGGTGAGCGGGGAACACACGACAATTTCCCAAATCGCAAGCCGGACGACGCCCGTGGAACGGGATCGCGATTAATTGCATCGCGCCGCAAATCGGCTTCTCGGCGCACTTACGGAATCGGGCGTTCGGTCCAGGCGAGCGGGGCCGCGTTCTTTCGCGCGGGGATTCGATCGAGGGCGGACGGCCCCGCCGCTTCAGTGGCGATGACAAAGCACAGTCGATCCGCTTCAATCTGCGCGCAGGTCAACACGCCCGTTAAGAACGCCCCGCTGTCGCAAGAGATGCGATGCGGCCTCAATTTCGGGCCGCAAACGGTGTGGCCATGCACGACGACGAAATCGCGCCGCCATCCGCGCCCTGCGAGGAACGGCTCGCGCATCATGACAAGCTCAGTGACGTCGTGATCCTCGAGAGCGCGTCTCGGATCCACGCCACCGTGGACGAAAAGGTAGCTGCCGATCCGCTCGCTCGCGCGCAAACTGGCGAGGCACTCGGCCGCCGCCGCAGGCAACCGCGCCCGGGCCTGGAGAGTCCTCAAATCCTCGCGATAGAAGTCCTCGAGTTCGAGGCCGAGTTCAAGCGCCGTGGATCCGCCCCCAATTCCAAACCAGGACTCGATGAAATCGATATCGATCGTTTCGTCGTGCAGAAAGGTATTCAGAAACATATCATGGTTGCCGATGAGGCGCGTCACGCGGACTCCGGGCGGGTCGAACCGTCCAAGAAAGCTGAGAACGCCAACGCCGCAGAGACCTCGATCGACATAATCGCCAAAGGTGATCAAACCGAATCGGCCGTCCGGGTTGTGGAAGACGTTTCCGGCCAGCCATTCCGTCAACACGCGCAGGTGAGCCAATTGGCCATGCACGTCGCCGATCGCGCAGACAACCTCGTTCTCGAGCAATCTGCCGGGAGCCGCCCGCCAGTCGGATACGAAAATGCGAAAAGGCCCGTCCCCCAAGTCAATCTCCGCAGCCGAGCGGCGGCTCGAGCGCCGTGAAGAAAATTCCCGGGTTCGACGCCGATCGGAGGCAAGCGCCGATTCACAGCTTGGGCTCCATCCTCAAAATCGCATGCGGCCGGCGCGTCCACCGTATAGGTTTGAATGGGGCGCCTTGGGAGGTGAAAAATAGACGAAGCCTACTTGGCCGAAATATATCGGCAAGATGGCGCTCAATTTCGCGCAATCCGCCTGTCTGTGCGCGCCGACGGCTCGGTCTGTCTGGACGCTCAAGACATGGGCGAGTTCACGAAGGAAGTATGGGGCGACGACGATTATGAGTTCTGGGTCGATGTTCCCGCCGCGGCGCTTCGCAAACTGGCGTTCGCTCTCATCGGCGAAAAATACGCCGGCCGCGGCGGCGCCGTCCATGAATTTCGCGCGTTCTGCGGGAAAGAAATGATCGAACACAAATGGGACAATTGGGTATAGCCGTTCGGCATCAATCGCGGCGCGATCGCCGAAAGCGGTCGCGGCGCAAGGTGGGTTTTGTCGATTCCGGGGCCTCTAGGCGACGCGTATCGTCGCGTCGCGATTTTCCGCCACAATGGTTGACGGCTGGGGTTTGGAAGAACTGGCCCGAGCGGCTACATTAACCGGACGTTACAATGAGGAGGCTCGCATGGCGCATGACAACGGACCGAAGGCCAAAGGCGAGAGCGCGGCCGACCCGCGCTCGCGCATCGTTGACGCCCTGATGGAGCTGGCGGCCGAACAGACGTTCGAAGACATTTCCATCAGCGAGATCTGCGCGAAGGCAGGCGTGTCGCTCGCCGATTTCCGTGACGCCTTTCCCTCGAAGGGAGCCGTTCTCGCAGGCTTCTCGAAGCGCATCGACCGCATCGTGCTTCAACAGCAAACCGACGAATTGGCGACTGAAGAGCCGAAGGAGCGGCTTTTCGATGTGCTGATGCGCCGGCTCGAAGCCATGACCCCTTATCGCGAGGGCCTGCGCGAGGTCGTCCAATGGCTGCGCCGTGAACCGCTCGCCGCGCTCGCTGTCAATCAGGTCGCTATCAATTCGATGCGCTTCATGCTGGAAGCGGCCGGCATCGACAGCGAGGGCGGGGCCGGCGCCGTCAAACTGCAGGGCCTCACCCTGGCTTGGGGCAGAATTGTCGACGTGTGGCTCGACGACGAGGAGCCGGAACTTTCGAAGACCATGGCTGCGCTCGATCGCGAGCTGACCCGCGGAGAGCGCCTTGTCGCGCGGGTCGAGCACTTCGATCGCCTCGCCGGCCCCCTCAAGGCTTTGGCGCGCGCGGCGCTCGAGACCCGCAGGCGCGCGGCTGAAGCTTTTCGCCATAGGGCGCACCATCGCGCCGCCGAGCCCGACCGGCGCGAACGGCGGACCTGAACGATTGCGCACGGGACCGGCTTGGCGAGCGAGCGGCCATGGAAGCGTAGCGTGATCGTTTGAAGAGCCGCAAAGTCCGGTCTGCCGATCGTCCGCTTCGCGGCTGCTGATGATTTCCAAGGTCCGGACGAGGCGCCGCCCGCAGGTTCAGCGGCGAACAAAAAAATCGCGTCGAATTCGATCGAATCAGGAAAGCGCGCGCCAGCCATCCCCAGGGAAATGCGGCGCAATCAGGCCGATTCAAGGCCGCTTAACCACAGATATTAGGCGACCGGCAGGCCGGCGCCGCCCAATCTCCCGCATGCGAACGAGGCTCGCACGGGAGACGATTCCAATGCAGGCGG
>JBEKSH010000590.1:0-3123 GCA_049517235.1 Roseiarcus sp.
CGCCGCCGATGTCGTCATAGATGATCGCCTGATCGCGCAATTTCGGCCCGACGACGCGGTAGCCACGGCCGGCGAGCGCGCCAATCAAGGCGTCGAGGTCGGCGCGTGTGAGGACCCTTCTTTCGTCCGGTTGCATCGCGCTTGATCACCCTCCGCTTGCTGCAGTCTGGCGCGCCGCCAAGATCGAACGTTGACTTGCATCAACGGCGAGCTCGGCGATTCGAAAAAGTGATCTCATACGAGACGCGCCGTTACTATATAGGCGGCGCAATCCGAGAGCCAGTCGCGGCGAGCGAACGCCTGCCCACGATTTGCGCCGGCGAGCGGCTTGGCCGGCTTGGGCCAGTCATTCCCGTCGGCTCGCCGTCTCGCCCGCGGCGAGTTCGACGATCTCCGCCGTGATTTCCTCCTGCCGCACGCGTCGCTCGCTCGCCCGCAGCGCGGAAAGCTGGCGTTCGATCTCGTTGTGCGCCGAGGCCATCGCCTCCATGCGCGCCTCGTTCTCCGCCGCAAAGGCGTGGAGCGCGGCGTTGCAAAGCTGCGCGTGGATGTAATCGGCGGCGAGCTCCCGCAGAAGAACCTCGGACGCCAGGTTCAGCAGCGGCGCGTTGGCGTCCGCCGGGCGAGGAAACGCGGTCAGGTCGAGGGGGAACAGGCTCCGGCGCTCGACCTTCGCGCCGCTTCCGGGCCGCCATTGGGTGAAAACGGCGTCGAGCCGATCGATCGCGCCCGCGGCGAAGCGCGCGTAAAGCGCGCCAACGATGCGGTCGGCGAGCTTGGGGACGCCGAGTGAATGGGACGGCATCGCGCTTTTCCAGCGAGCGGCGACGCCCCTTTCGGCGGCGGCGGCCGCCCCGCGCGCGCCGATCAGGAACAGCTCCGAGACGGCGAGATCGGCGCCGACCGCATCGAGCACGCGCTCGCTGAAGGCGCCGGCGAATCCCTGTTCGGCGCAGAACACCACCAGCGCCTTCCGGGTCGATCGACGCCGGCCGTAGGGGCGAGCGGCTGGAACCAGCGCGATAGCCCGGCCGATGGCGAGCGCGATTGTCGCTGCGTAGCTGTCGACGGCGACGAGCTGGCCGCGGGCCTCGCGGGCGCGCGCGCCGGCGATGCCGCGCATCGCGTTGACAACGGCGCCGAGCTGTCGAATGCCGTCGATGCGCGCGCTAACGTCCGCGAGACGCTCGGTCACGGCCGCCTCGCTGGCGTGGGCGCATCCTCGGGCGGGCTGGCGCCCACGACGGTCTGCACATATTGTCGGAGCGTCTCGCGAAGCCCCCGCTTGCGCGCGCCGTCGAGCGCGCCGGTCTGCTGGATCAGGCGGACGGCGTCCGGGGCGGCGCGGTCGAGCATGTCGCGCAGGCCAAGCCTGAACGCGGCGACGGCCGGCAGGGGGAGCGGATCCAGCAGACCGGACTGGAGCGCCAGGATCAGCGCCACCTCGTCGGCGAGCCGCAGCGGCGCATGTTGCGGCTGGTCGAGGATCGCGCGGATCCGCGCGCCGCGCGTCAGCCGATCGCGAACCCGCGTGTCCGGCATGCCGCCAAAGCGGGTGAACATCTCCAGTTCGAGGAACTGGGCGTAGTCGAGCCGCAGCGTCGCCGCCGCTTCCCGCAGCGCGGGCGCCTGGGTCTTGCCGCCGACGCGGCTGACGCTGACGCCAACGTCCACGGCCGGCTTGCGTCCTTCATGAAAGAGCCTGGCGTCGAGCACGATCTGGCCGTCGGTGATCGAGATCAGGTTGGTCGGGATATAGGCGCTAAGATTGCCGGCGTCGGTCTCGGCGATCGGCAGCGCCGTCAGCGAGCCGCCGCCGCGTTCCCTGGACAGCTTGGCGGCGCGCTCCAGGAGCCGCGCATGAACATAGAAGATATCGCCGGGATAGGCTTCGCGGCCAGGCGATTGGCGCGTCAGCAGCGCGATCTCGCGATGGGTCGCGGCGTGTTTCGTCAGGTCGTCGACCACGACCAGGGCGTGCCGGCCGCGGTCGCGGAAATACTCGGCCATAGTGAAGCCGGAGAAAGGCGCGATCCATTGCAGTCCGGGAGAACTCGCCGACCCCGCCACGACAACGATGCAGCGCTCGGGCGCCCCGCGCGCCTGAATCGCATCGATGGCGCGCCGGACGCTCGAACTCTTCTGGCCGACCGCGACATAGACGCAGACGATATCGCTCTCTTTCTGATTGATGATCGTGTCGATGGCGACCGTGGTCTTGCCGATCGCACGGTCGCCGATGATCAGTTCACGCTGGCCGCGGCCGAGCGCGAACAACGTGTCGATGACAACAAGACCGGTCTGCACCGGCTGGGTCACGAGATCGCGGTCGATGATCGACGGCGCCGGGCGCTCGATCGGCTCCAGCGCGCTCGCGGCGATCGGCCCGCCGCCGTCGAGCGGGCGGCCAAGGGGGTCGACGACGCGGCCGAGCAGCGCCGGCCCCACCGGTACGCGCACCACGTCGCCGGCGCCGCGCACCGTGTCGCCGGCCTCGATCGCATCGACATCATCCAGCAAAACACAGCCGATCCGGTCGCGTTCAAGCACCTGGGCGAAGCCGAATTGCCCCTTGTCGAAGCGCAGGAGTTCGTCGAGCTGGACGTTGGCCAGTCCGGAGACGAGCGCGATGCCGTCGCCGACCTCCTCGACCCGGCCAATCTGTTCGGCGTGCGGTCCAAGCTCCGCGGCGGCGAGCTTGGCGCGCGCCTGTTCGAGCCAGGCCTCCGCCCGGCCGCTAGGGTTCGTCGCCATGGGTAAGGTCCGAGAGGATTTGTGCGAGGTCGGCGCGCCAGCTATTGGTGACGGCCAGGTGGGGGCCGCGCAGCTCCAGGCCGGCGATGAGCGCCGGATCCGCCTTGAAGGCGATTTGCGGATGGGCTCCGAGCGCCTTTCCGATCGCCGCCCGACAGCGCTCCTGATCGGCCGGATCGAGCGGCGTCGCGCTGATCGCTTCGAGCGCCAGGCCGTCGGCCGCCATGGCTTGCCGCGTGGGGTCCGGCAGGCTTCGGATGTTGTTGAGGAGCCCTTCGAGGAAGGCGGCGCGCACCGACGGACCGTCGAGGCGGGCGACCAGGCGCCCCGCGACGTCGTCCGCAAGCCGGCTCGCCCGCCCGGCCCAGG
>JBEKSH010000591.1:0-3120 GCA_049517235.1 Roseiarcus sp.
AGGCGTATCGCAAATCATTCTGGGCGCCAGTGGAGGCGGGACTGCCAAGTTCCGCGGGCCACCATCGGCCGGTCGAACCAGATCCCGCCACGAATAAACTGACGCCGCCGCCCTGGCTTTGCGACTGAACACGCCCAGCGTCGGCGGCGCGGAGTGACGGGTCACTATTCAGGAGGCCAGCAAGCTCGCTGCAGAGCGCATCGACGCGATGCTTCAGGCCTTGATTGAACATGTCGCCAATCATGATCATTCCGCCCTGCGACCATTGTCCCATACCGCCGAGATCGGGATGATTGAACTGCGCCTGGCATCCATTTCCCTGCGCGAGCGCGCCGAGCAACGCGGCCGCGGCGTCAAGGCTGACACCATGGCGCTTTGCGACATCGGCCACAATACGAAGCCCTTCGGGCGTGAGATTCTGCATAGCGGCTCGATTCCTGGCGATCGCGAACTGACGGGCGCCCATCGGCCTAAGGTTGCTGCGTCAGCATCAATTTCTAAACGCCGTTCTCGTGGAACGCGAGTCTAGGAAATCGGCCAGAAATGCTGAGGGACATCGCCCGGCTCGTCGGCCCTATTTCGCATCACCCAGCCGCTGTCGGCACGACGCCGCGACGGTCAAGACCAACATCGTCGGGGAGCATACCATATTTGACGACCATCGCTCTCACCCGCTCAGCGCATCGAGATCGACTTCGCCGAACTGCGCCAGGATCATCGCGTCCTGAAATTCGCCCGTCGCCGGATTGCCGGTGCGAGAGAACGCCACGGCGCCCGCGTGTTCAAGCACGAGCGCTCGGGCTCGCCGTTCAGCCACAACTGGGCTCATAACCTCCCGGCCTTCACCAGGCTTCAAATCGCCCTGAGCATCCCGATCGAATGCGACGACGACATGATAGGTCACAGACAACTTCAGGCCGGCTTCAGGTTGTCCGCCGAGGACTTGCCGCTACGCTTGTCGGCGACGATCTCGTAGGCGATCTTCTGTCCCTCATTCAGGTCGCTCAGGCCGGCCCGCTCAACGGCGCTAATATGGACGAATACGTCGTTGCCGCCGCCGTCCGGCTGAATGAAACCGAAGCCCTTCGTTGCATTGAACCATTTCACAGTGCCCGTCGCCATGTTGCATTCCTCTCGAAGAAGCGGACAAACCTATCTAGCCGCCATTCATTGCAAGGTCCAGCTGACGGTCGTTGCACACTAGCAATACCGCGATACCACGACGCCGCGACCATTTCTGGAGCCGTTCAAATAGTTGCGGGCAGTTGCCGCAGGATGCGGCGCGATCAAATAATGACGCGATGATGACATGGCGTCGGCGCCATGTCATAGAGGCCCCGAAACGATCGCGAGGAAAATCCGTAATGAACACGTCCGAACTCGTCACGAAGCTTGCGGAGGCGCATGGGTTGAACAAGGCGCAAGCCAAATCAATTGTCGACGACATTCTGAACAACATCGTAGACGCCGCGGCTGGCGGCGTGGAGGTGTCACTGCCGGGGTTCGGCAAGTTCAAGGTCAAGGAGGCCCAGGAGCGCGAAGGCCGCAATCCGGCGAATGGCGAGAAGATCAAGATCGCGGCGTCAAAGAAGCTGACTTTCTCGTCGGCCAAGGCGGTCAAGGATCGGCTCAACGGCTGAGCCGAGCTACGCTGTGCCTGGCGAACTCCACCGGCTGAAGGACGACCCCCGCCCGTCCGGTGAAGCGTTGCGTTCCGCAACTCGAATTGCGCCCGGGCGCTGATTGCCTGACAGCGGCCTGGCTAACGGGGCCCGCGGGTCGATCCTCGGCGGAGGACCTCACCTACGTTTGATGGATAGAGGCGGCTTGAGAGTCAGACGCACGTCCTGACCCCTCGCCCGCCACCTCCATCAGAGACTTACAGTGACTTTGTTGCACGGAGATTGGGAAGCGCGCATTGGCACCGGCGCGAGATCAATTACGCCAAGCGGACGCAAATGGCTTGCCCGGGATCGCACATACGATTGAGAGATTTGACCGCAATTGCGACCTCGGTTCTACGGCGGGCGTCACCGCGTGATTTCAACGTATCTCCGATGACACGTTTGTAACGGCTCGTTGCCGCCTCGACTTTCGAGCGCTTGTTGTAGCCGGTCGCCTTCTGCCAGTTCGTGCGTCCGTGTTCATCGATCGAACGAACATGCAGGTCCCGCTGGGTCGGAGCTGTTGCCGCGGTTGGTCCAGGCACGGCCCCTTTGCAAGGAGGAACGATGAATCTGGCGTTTGGATTTCTGGCCAGAACGGCGTCGAGAACGGAAACCCGGTCATAAGCGCCATCCGCCGTGAACGAAGCCGGAGCTGCGTCCAATTGCTCCAGCAAGGCCTCGACATGCGAGGCGTCATCGACTTCTTTGTCGGTCAGATCAAACGCAACGATCTCGCCGCTGCCTGCGTCAATGCCAATGTGCAGTTTGCGCCAGGCGCGGCGTTTCGCGGCTCCATGCTTTTCAAACAACCATTCGCCCGCGCCGCGCAACTTCAGCCCCGTGCTGTCGACGATCAGGTGCAAGTCGCTCGCTCCAACCCGAGCCCGTTTGTGAACCGGCAACCCACACGCGCGACGGCTCAGCGTCGAATGATCGGGAACGGGCAGATCGATCGCCGGCAACTGCATGATCGAGGCGATCAGCTCCTCGCTCTGACGCAGCGCCAACCGAAAAACCGCCCGCAATGTCAGAGCGGTTTCAATGGCGAGATCAGAATAATGAGGCTGGCCGCCCGGTGTCTTCGAGGTTGCGCCTTCCAACCCGCCAACGCTTCTTCGGTGAACCAGATCGTCAAGCTTCCACGATTGCGAAGCGCTGCGTCATAGGCCCGCCAATTGGTCACCCGATGCCTTTGACGAGGAATGTGATGCCGGCCTTTGGAATGAAACTTGAACGGCACGACAGACCCCCGTAATAAGCACGGCAAACATCTGCCCCTACACTCCTTAAAAAGGCCGCCACGACGCTATCCGTGCAACAAAGTCGCGAGCGGCGGAGAGGAACTCTGTCAATCATTATACTCGGGGTCGTAATCGTTGCAGCCTACGGCCTCAGCCGGGGCTTCATCCTCTTTGAGAGAGTCGATAAACTCGGCAAATTCCACCGGCGTGAG
>JBEKSH010000592.1:0-3117 GCA_049517235.1 Roseiarcus sp.
CCCATTCGCGAACGCTCATGTCACCGCTCCCCTGTTTTCTGAATGCGACAGTACGAGACCTGCGACAAATATCGCCAATTTACCTTGACCTCCGTCAAATATGTTCGATACCCGACAGAACCTGCCCTCCGATCTTTTCGGTGCGCTGGCGCAAAGCGATGCGATTGGCTGACTTCTTGCGGAGAGCATCAAGGTGAAACGTCCGATTTAAGACATTGATCTTGCATGGACCCCAAAAGGAGCGCACCGTGAGTTGATAATTGATTTCCGGGCATCGACGACGCTCGTCGTCAAGAAAAGAGGGAGACGTTTTGCCGCAAACGAGGCCGAATAGGGGTAACGTGCGGGCGTCTGAGCGAACCGTTAGTCGGCGGGCGGCCTTGAAATCGGGGGAGCGCAACACATAGGAGCGGTGAAATGGCGGCCGAAAAGAAGGCTCTAGCCCCCCACGCCAACCGTTTGCTCGGGATGCTGACGCGCAGCGATTACGGACGGCTTCATCCGCATCTTCAACGAATTCCACTGGAGTACAGGCAATCTCTCTATCGTGTTCACGCTCCCATCGGATTTGTCTATTTCATCGAGACTGGCGTCGGCTCTTTGGTGAACACCATGGCCAACGGCGACGCGTCCGAAGTAGGAACGATCGGCAACGAGGGAGTCGTAGGTTTGCCTATCTTGTTGGGTGACCATACCGCGCCGACTAGCGTCTACGTGCAGGTTCCCGGCGCTGGCCTGAGAATGAAGGCGACGGAGTTCAAAAAGGAACTGGCGCGAAGCTCGTCGATGCAAGCGGTCATGCTCCGCTATGCTCACGCGTTCTTCAATCAAGTCGCGCAATCGGCCGCGTGTAATCAGTTTCATTCTATCCAGCAACGATGTTGCCGCTGGATGTTGATGACCCGCGACCGCATGCAATCGGATGATTTTTTGCTCACACAGGAATTTCTGGCGATGATGCTGGGCGTGCAGCGGACCGGTGTTTCGGCCGCGGCGCGCGGGCTGCAACAGGCTGGCCTCATTCGCTATAAGCGAGGAAACGTCACGATTATCGACCGCGTCGGCCTGGAGGGCCGGTCGTGCGAGTGCTACCGCGTTTCCAATACGGAGTTCGATCGTCTGCTCGGGGATCGAACGAAACGCAGAGTGCGCTCCGTCAGAACGTGAGAATTCGACAAAAATTGCACTTTTCCGGTTTGATTTAGCACAAAGTCAAAATCTCCTTCGCATGCTTCGGTTAACGGCAACGTTGGTGTCGCTTGTCGAGCGTGGACCAATGCCGGTTTGTTTACGAGGAACGAAGGGCCATGGTCTACGCAGTTATGATCGCAATGTTCTCGATCCCAGCCTTCTTAGGGTTACGCGCGGTGACCGAGGTGGAACCGCGCGCAACGAAAGTTCCTTCTCGATGGCGGAGGCGTTCCATGAGCGCGCCATTCCAGATCTGACTGTTAAGACGGTAGGGCGGATGTACTAAAACTCTGATGGTGACCGCAAAAGACTAGGCAACCGATCAAGCACGTTTCCCACGATGAGCGAAAGGTCATCGAACGTGCATCAGGCGTGGAGGGCGCGAAAATGTTCCGCGTAAAATGGATTGAAGACGGCAATGAAAACGACCCCGTTGAGGTCGAGGATAGCATTCTTACAGACTTGGACAAGGTTGTCGTCGCATCCAGAGACGGTATTTTGGGCATGAGGTTGAGACACGTGATAAGGCCGCCAGATGGATTTATTGTGGTCGACAGCGACGGCAGGGAAGTCCGTCGCTGGTTTGAGCCGAGCCACCCCAATGCCTAAACCCAAAGACGATTCCCGGCGGCCCGCTCGCTTCCGCTTCTATTGGCGCGCCATCCGCCGTGCCGCGGCGATCTGGGAGATCGCCATTATGGCGGCCAAGGGACGCAACAGCCGCTGCCGCGTAATCGCACCGCGGAATTGCAGCGAGGCCATTCTCAACTTGTTCGACGGTCTGCGGCCCATGACCGCGCCGCGCAGTTGACGAGTAAAATTCACGAACGTGACAACGCGCTGAGGAGATATGGAACGCTCTGTTCCGACCGATCGTTTGAGGCCTTGAATGGCGCAGGACTGGCGAGCTGACGAGGCCGATGTCGACGCGGTGTTGGCGGCGCGCCAGGACGACCCCTTCGCGGTGCTGGGCCCTCACCAGACCGCCGCCGGCTGGGCGATCCGCGCCTTCGTTCCCTTCGCCAGCGAGGTTCGCGCGATCACCCGCGCCGGCGCGCCGATCACCACGCTCGGGAGGCGCAAGGGCGACTTCTTTGAAGGCCTCGCCGAAGGCTTGAAAGAGCGGCCGCTGTATCGGCTCGAGGCGAGCAATGCGAATGCGCGCTGGTCCTACGACGACGGCTACGCCTTCGGCCCGGCGCTCGGCCCGGTAGACGACTACCTGCTGGTGGAGGGCACCCACCGGCAATTGTACCGGCGCCTCGGCGCGCAGGTGACGACCCACGAAGGAGTCGGCGGCGTTCTGTTTGCGCTTTGGGCGCCGAACGCTTCGCGGGTCTCGATCGTCGGCGATTTCAACCAGTGGGACGGCCGGCGCTGCCAGATGCGCAAGCGCGTCGACAGCGGCCTTTGGGAGTTTTTCGCGCCCGGGCTGGGCGCCGGGGCAGTCTACAAATACGAGATCATCTCGGCCGACGGCGCGCTGCAGCCGCTGAAGGCCGATCCCTTCGGCTTCGAGGCGGAGATGCGTCCCTCCACCGCCTCGGTGGTCGCGCTCACCGACGATTTCCAATGGACCGACGCCGAATTCATGGAGCGGCGCAAGCAGGGCGAACCCAGGCGCAAGGCGATGTCGATCTTCGAGGTCCATCTCGGATCATGGCGGCGCGGCGAGGATGGCTCTTTCCTTTCCTACGACCAGCTCGCCGATTCGTTGATCCCCTACGCCGCCGACCTTGGCTTCACCCATCTGGAATTGCTGCCGGTCACCGAACATCCGCTCGACGCCTCGTGGGGCTACCAGCCGATCGGCCTGTTCGCGCCGACCCGCCGTTTCCGCGACCCGGCGGGCTTTGCGCGCTTCGTCGACCGCGCCCACGCGGCGGGCCTCGGGGTGATCCTCGATTGGGTTCCCGCGCATTTCCC
>JBEKSH010000593.1:0-3111 GCA_049517235.1 Roseiarcus sp.
GGTCTGGCACGACCGGTATCGATCGATCGTGGATTTGGAGAGACATCTCCATGTCAACGGAACCCGCATCGTGAAGTTCTACCTCCACCTCTCGAAGGAAGAGCAGCGAAAGCGCTTCCTCGAACGCATTGATGCGCCGGAAAAGAACTGGAAATTGAGCCTTGCGGACATCGAGGAGAGAAAATTCTGGAAGCAATACATGAAGGCGTATGAGGAATGCCTCACGGCGACAAGCACCCGGGACGCGCCGTGGTACGTCGTTCCCGCCGACGACAAAGAGAACGCCCGGCTAATCGTATCCCAAATTGTCCTCGATACGTTCGAAGGACTCGAAATGGCCTACCCCAAAACCAGCGCAAAGCGAGAGCAGGAATTGCAGTCGATCCGCAAGCAGCTCGCGAAGTGAGGCATTGAGTGCGCCGATGCGTCGGCGAGGAGACAAATCCCGGAGCTGTCATATACGTAATCTTTATGATCTTCATGCCGGGCGCCCAATGGATCGCAGCAAGCCGTCAACCGCCGGCGAAGGTCGACAGCGCTCATGCGCAAGCCTCCAATACTGTTTTCCCGCAGATGCCACCGCCGAACTCTGGCCAGTGACCCTGCAGGGCGCCATTCGACAGCAAGAATGCGACAATGATGGCTGCCGCGGCAGGCGGGTCTTGCATGGTTTTCATTTTTTTTGCTTTCTCTCGCAAACCCAACGCCGGGCTTGATATGAGAGTTCCGTTGGGGAAAGCTCGCGCGACCGCCCCGTCCGTAGGCCCTGCGGTCGTTCAAAAGTCGCGGGAACATTGCGGGACATATTTGCGGTTGTGAAGGGGAACTCACGTTCGGCGCCGCGCTCCAAGCGCGCACGATCGGCAAATTCCAAGAGAGGACAGAGGCCCATGGAGTCGAATGGCAAGAATCCTCGCGCACCGTCGCCGCTCGGGATACTGGATCGATTCCTGCGCGGGCGGCCGCTCGCCAATCGGGAAGGCCGCTCGCGCGAGATCGGCGTCGCCGAAGGGGTGCCGGTACTCGGGCTCGATGGCCTGAGTTCGTCTGCATACGGACCGGAAGCGGCTCTTAGCATCTTGGTCGCGGCGGGCGCGGTCGGACTCGCCGACCTCGGCCCGATCATGCTGGTCATCCTCGCGTTGCTCGCGATCCTATTCGTTTCCTACTGGCAGACCATCAAAGCCTATCCGGTAAGCGGCGGCGCCTATACGGTCGCCAAGGAAAACCTCGGCACGAATGCGAGCCTCTTGGCATCCGCGGGCATCATGGTGGACTATGTCCTCAATGTCGCGGTCGGCGTTTCCGCGGGCGTAGCGGCTCTGATTTCGGCGGTGCCGGCGCTGCATGCATACACGCTGCCGCTTTGCCTTGGCATCCTGGCCCTGCTGACGTTCGTCAACTTGCGGGGAACAATGGATTCCGGCCGGTTGTTTGCTCTGCCTACTTATCTGTTCATCGCTTGCTTCATGATCGTCCTGCTCATTGGCGCTTATTCCATCATGACGAGCGGGGGACATCCGCAGCCCGTGTTTCCACCGCCGCCGCCGCCGAAAGCCGTGGAGGCGGTTGGTCTGTGGCTGTTGCTGCGCGCGTTCGCCAGCGGCTGCACGGCGATGACCGGCGTCGAGGCTGTCAGCAACGGTGTCGACGCGTTCCGCGAGCCGTGCGTGACCAACGCCCGTCGGACGCTCGCCGTCATCGTCGTGACTCTGGGCATCCTGCTCGGAGGCATCGCCTACCTCGCGATGTCCTACCGCATCATGGCCATGGACCAGACGCAGACCGGCTACCAAAGCGTGCTGTCGCAGCTCGTCGGCGCGGTCGCGGGACGCGGCACGTTCTATTATGTGGCGATCGTCAGCGCGCTTTGCATCCTTTGCCTTTCGGCGAACACCAGCTTCGCCGGCTTTCCGCGTCTATGCCGCCTCGTGGCGCAGGATGAGTTCTTGCCCCGACCGTTTGCGACCGTCGGACGCCGATTGGTGTATTCGGTCGGCATTGTCTATCTCGCGATTAGCGCCGGAGTGTTGTTGATCGCTTTTGACGGTATCACCGACCGCTTGATTCCGCTTTTTGCGATCGGCGCGTTTATGACATTCACCATGTCGCAGGCGGGCATGGTGGTGCACTGGCGGCGCGAGCTGCGCGACAAGCGCCACGCGGCGGAACGCCGGCGGCTGTGGGTCCATCTCTTCATCAACGCCGTTGGCGCCTCGGCGACGGTCATCGCGCTTGTGGTCATCGTGGTGGCCAAGTTCGCGCAGGGAGGCTGGATCACGATTGTCGCCATTCCTTGCGTCATCGTGCTGCACAAGTCGATCAAGCGGTATTACGACGACATCAACGAGCATCTGCGGACGAGGGGACGCTCGAATTTCGTCCGCGTAAGTCGCCGGTCGTGTTAGTCCCCACGCGGGAATGGAATCGATTGACCGACAAGGCGCTCGGCTTCGCCATGGAACTTTCGCCGGATGTGACGGCGGTTCATCTGGCGGTGCTCGAAGGACCGGACGTGCAGGGAGAAGAGCGGAAGTTGCGTGAGCAATGGTCTGCGGACGTCGAAAAGCCCGCGCTCGCCGCGCACTATCCGCATCCTCCGCAATTGCTCTTCCTGAGCGCTCCTTATCGACGCATTCACGCGCCGTTGCTGAAGCTGATCAGAGAGCTGGAGGATCAGAATCCTGATCGGACGATCGCCGTGCTGATTCCGGAACTCGTCAAGCGTCATCGGTGGGAATATCTTCTGAGCACCCAGCCAGCCCGGCGGCTCCGCTCCGCAGTGCTCGAATATGGCGGCAAGCGCGTCGTGGTCATCGGCATGCCTTGGTATTTGACGGAGCCCAAGATCGAAGAGGGGATGACCAAGGAAGAGGCCGCAGAACCCTTCAGGATGCGAAAAGTGCTTGGCTTCCGTCTGCGCCGCTCACGTCGCAAGCCAGCGTAGGGGCATCGAGCGCAACAAGATTGCTGCGACTGCGGTGAACGACGCCACCGATCCAACGTTTCGTTTCATGACCGTGGATTGGGACGGAAATATCCGGTATGGATTGCTCGTCGCCCTACCGCCGTTATGATTGTGCTGCTGGCGTTGTTCAACGACCTGCCGAT
>JBEKSH010000594.1:0-3107 GCA_049517235.1 Roseiarcus sp.
GACGAGCGTATCGAATTGCCGACGGCAGCGACGAATCAGCCGACGCAGCGCCGCGCCGGAGAGCAGCGTATTGATATTGGGGCCGGCCGCTCCCCCCGCCCCGCCAAGAGGCATGATGCTCGGCCGGTCCCAATATCAATACGCTGCTCTCCGGCGCGGCGCTGCGTCGGCTGATTCGTCGCTGCCGTCGGCAATTCGATACGCTCGTCATCGACGCGCCGTCCGTCCTGCAGGTTCCCGGCGTGCGCGCGCTGGCGAGTCTCGCCGACGTCACGCTGATGATCGTCGAATGGAACAAGACCGACGCCGCGCGGGTCGCCGAGGCGATCGAGGGACTCGACCCGGAGAAGGTCAGCATCATCTTCAACAAAGTGGACCTTGTGCGCTATGCGCGGTTCGCGCCGGTCGGCCCCGGTCCGGCGCTGGCCGCCGCCTGACGGGGCGGCGTCGGCGCACGGCGCCCGGAAAGCCGCCGGCTTTTCGGACGGCGTCGCGCGGCGGAACAGGACGCCGGAGGGAGATCGACTCGTTACCAGGCGATCTTGCCCTACAGGCCCACGGCCGATTGCGGAGAAGCGGCGCCGGCTGCCAGCCGCAATCCCGGCAGGATCGACAGGGCGGACGGGTCGACGCCGCAGCGCTTGCGGCAAAGCAGGGTAACCGCGATCGCGACGGGCGCGTTGACGATGGCCCAGCCGAGCGCCGCCCCGGCGGCGCCGTAACGCGGCGCGAGATAAATCATCAGCAGGACGCGCAGAATCAGCGAAAGAATCGCGATGCGCGACCAAAGCCTTTCGCCGCCAGTCACCAGCAGGACGCCCGACGACGGCCCGCAAAGCGTTATGATGAAGCTCGCCGAGGCCAACACGACCAGGCTGAAATAGCCGGCCTGATACGAAGGGCCGAATATCGACAGAATGGGCGAAGCCATTATGATCAAAAATATCGCGATGGGCGTGACGAGCGCGCAGACGACTTTCATCACCGAGCGCAATACGTGCTGCAGTTCTTCCGTTTCGCCGGAAAAATAGAGATTGCCGATCTTGGTGATCGTATAGGTGTTCAACCCCGACGAAATCATCGAAAAGATATTCGCGATGCGGGCGGCGATGAAGTAGGTCGCCGCCGCTGCCGGCGCGACGAGGAACCCCAAAAGGATGACCTCGGCATATTGGCCCATCGCTTCGACGCTCGCCGACAGACACATGCTGCGCGCCCGCTCGAACCATTCCTTTTTTGCGTATTGCGGCCTTGTCGCGGCCACCTCGATCGGAATTTTTCGCAAGGTCGCGAAGGTCTGGATCGCGATCGACAAACACATGCCAAGAGCGGCGGCTCCGAAGAAGGCGGCGAGCGTCAGGTCGCCATGAAGATGGAGCGCGACCACCAGCAGAAGCACCAGCCGCCAAGTCAGCTCCCGGTTGATCTCCGAGACGCGGAAGCCGTGGATCGTCCTGCAGGAATGCGAGGAATAGTGGAGCATCGCCTGAGCCGCCAAAAAGGCGGTCGCCGCGCCAAGCGCCGGCCCTGGCAATGGCGCGCGGGCGAACTGCGCGCCGACGATCAGCGCGACGCAAGCGAGAACGGTCGCCGTCGCGCTGGCCGTCCAACCGAAGCGATAGGCCCCGGCCATCAATCCGAACCGTCGCGCGCTCGCATATTCCGCCCAGGAACGAACGATCAGGTTTTCCTGACCGAACGCCGCCGCCACGGCGAGGCAGGACAGCACGTTGAACCAGACGGCGATTTCGCCGAATTGCGCGGCCGGCATCGTGCGCGTGGCGAGAGTGAAAATGCCGATCATCAGCACGGCGCCGCAGCCCTTGATCGCCAACGCCAATATCGCTCCGGCGGTCGCGCGCCGGGCGGCGAGAAGGGCTTTCAGTCTTTCGCGCATCGACCGCATTTTTTTTGTGTCATCCTGGCAGAAGGACGTCGACGAGGGCGACGTCGGGCCGGCCCGCCTCATCGAGCAATCCGAATCCCTGGTTGTAGTCCCAATGCGCCCAGCCGAACCGGCAGGTCTGCGCCGCCTCCCGCACGGCCTTGAGCCATTCGAGCCGCGCCTCGCGCGGCGCCTTGAAGCGGAGCACGCCAAATTCATTGAGGATGACCGGCGCGCCATGCCTCTCGCTCCAATCGGCAAGCGGCGCGAACTGGGCGGCGATCGTTCGCCTGTCCCATGGCCGGTCCAGCGCGCGGTCGATCGACGAGGCCAGATCGGCGTCGCCGCGCGCGCGCAACGCCTCGAGCAGCCGCGTCATCGCCGGCTCGCCGCGCCAAGCGGGAAACGGCACGCCATCGAGACGGGACAGCGGGCTGGAGGCGTCCCAGGTCAGCCCTTGATGGGTGAACGCCATCGGGTCGTAATAGTGAAAGGCGTAGACGACGTTCGGGTCCTTGAGCGGCAGCCAGGCGGCGAGAGCTTCCACCCGCTGGTAGGGCGCCGGCCCGGCGATGAACGTGGTAAAAGGCAGCTCGTCGCGCAGAGCCGCGACAAGACGTTCGGCTTGGGCGCGCCAGATCGCATCCTCGGTCTGCGGCTCGTTGAGCAATTCCGCGAACACGCGGTCGGCGGGCAGGCGTCGGATCGGCTTTACCAGATTGCGCCAGCCGTCGCTTAGCGCTGAAAACGCGGCCTCCGGATCGGCGCGATGCAAATGGGCGAAATTGGCGCCGGGATGCATGTCGGGGCTGACCGCAAAATCGAGGCCGAGCAACAGGTCCAAAGCGCGATTGAAGTCGTCGATCGTCGCGCGGATCGTCGCCGCGCTCGAGAAACGCGTCATGACGCTCTCGCCGCGCATAGGCAGCCGGACATGGCGCATGCCGCGCTCGCGCAGCCATTTCAACGTCGCGCGATCGGGCGCCCCGGCTTGCCGCAAAGGAACCTGATCGGGCAGATTGAAGCCGCGGCTGAGAAGCGCGACGCGCCCGTCGATCACGCCGGCGCGCGCCAAGCGCGGCGCAAGCGCCGCCGCGCCGATCAGCGCCAGAGCTTCGCGTCGTCGAAGAAGGGCGGTCATTTCAGATTGGTGACCATCACGAACAGCGCGTGAGGATTGGTCACGAGATAGCGCAGGAGCAGCCGCCGGGGCTCCTGCGAC
>JBEKSH010000595.1:0-3098 GCA_049517235.1 Roseiarcus sp.
GCTCTTGAACACGATCACAATCCTTGAGCGGACCCGGCGCATCGAGCGCAAGCTGAACTTCCTGATCGCCGCCGTCGTCGTCGCGACGATCGCGATCGTCTACGCGCTGCTCAAGACACCCTGATCTGGTCGAGCGCGCCAGCCGCGAACGATCGGTTCACGACAGCCCGCCCGCGCGTCGTCGCGCGGGAACGCCCAAACACCTTGAAAAGGCCTCGACGCCGACCTCGCGCGAGCGTCTCTTTTCCGGTAAGTTCGTCACGCGACACGACGAAGCACGTTCGCCACCGTCTGCGCCTCCCATTTGCCGCCACGCGCCGTTGTGACGCCGCGCCCGTTCAACGCGGCGGCGATTTCTCTGAGCGATTTGGCACCAGCGGCTTGAGCCTCGCGCACGGCGGGCGCGACGGTATCGGCGAACGTGTCGGCACCGGCCTTGTGATTGGCGTTGGCGATGGCGCGGGCGTCAGCCAGGCGAGGGTTGCCGAGACGCGCGCCACGAGCCTTTGCGGCGGCGAGGGCTGCCTTCGTGCGCTGGGAGATCATGGCGCGCTCCTTTTGAGCCAGCGCGGCGAACAGATGCAGCATGAACGGGTCGGCGTCCACGCCCAGCTCGGCGACGATGAACGGGACGCGGTGCGCCATGAGGCCGCTGATGAAATGCACGTCGCGCGATAGGCGATCGAGCTTCGAGACGATGACGTCGCATTTCAGACGTCCGGCCTCAGCCAGAGCTGCGGCGAGTTGCGGGCGGCGATCGAGGGCGTCCGCGCCCTTGCCGGTCTCCACCTCGATATGCTCGGCGACGACCTCAAAGCCCTCGGCTTGGGCGAAAGTGGCGACCGCCTCTCGCTGGGCGTCGAGGCCGAGTCCAGAACGGCCCTGTTCGCGGGTGCTGACGCGAAGGTAGCTGACCAGCGGCTTTGACATGATGGCGGCTCTTCAAATGCCTCTGTCAAATACTATACCACCGTTTAGATATTTTACAACAGGAAAACCGACGGCTCGCGCGACCTGCCGGAAGCCCGCAAAGTCGTCCAGGATCAGCGGCGATCCTTGCGGAGGTCGGCCAGGTCATCATCCCGAACGTCGAGGCCCGATGCGCAAGTCAACGGCGGCTCTCGAACCCTTCGAGACGGTCAACCCAACCGACGGCGAGCGATAATCGCGACAGGCCGGAGTCGACCCTTTGCCGCCATTCGGCCAATGGCTCTGAGTTGCCGTCGTTCGTCAGAACGGCTCTATATCGAAACGTGAAATTCTGGCCGAATCTTTGTGTTATTCTGCACAGTGCGTCAGGGGCTCTATAGCCGAGACGCGGAAACAGCGACCTGGTCGCGGATATCGTCGGATACAGCCGGCCGGCCGTCATCGGCTGATGAATTTCTTTAGCGCGGGGGTCCGGCGCGGAAGGCGATTTCCTCCGGGGAGGTTCTCCGGAAACCTCGGCGCGTTTCCAATGTGCGCACGAATTCGCACGCCTCGAGCAGCGAGTCCGACGTGCCGGCGTCCGGCGAGGCGTAGCCGCGCCCCGGCGTTCGACGGTCAATTGCCCGTGCTCAGGGTAGACGCGGTTAAAGATCGGTCATGTCCAGTTCGGCGCGCGCCGAAGGCCTCAGCCCGGCGGCGATTCGGCTCATTCAGCACAAGGGAGAGGACGGGCTTAGCTCCAGCCTGCGCAGGAGGTCGCCGAGATCGTGGGCGAGCGTGTGACGCGAAAGTCGGCCAACTTCATCAATTAAGGACGGCCTTAACGTTTGTTCACCACGCTCGTCGAAGCGTTAGGCTTGTGGCGCGCGCCAGAACGGATCGACGACCGAACGTTTCAGCGGGGTATGCGGCGGCCGAAAAACATCAACGGGCTGGCGGCTTGGAACATTCAGATCAGTCGGCATTGGAGCCGGGATACTACACAGGCATGAAGCTGACCGAGCCGTTCAGGGAGGTCGGCGGCGACGAAGCCGCCCAAGATGAGCCGTTAGGATTGCCCTTGCATGTGTCAGTTCAGGCGACATGCGCCAGGAATAGATTCGGAGTGGCTCGAAGCGCTGCACTAATAGCGGCTTCGATTTGGACTTCGTCAGCTATCGCCGCTACTCGGACCGAAACGATCGGCGGCGCCCTGGTCAAGGCCTATTTGAACAATCCCGACATCAATCAGCAGCGCGCCGCGGTTCGCGCCAGCGACGAAAACGTTCCGAAAGCATTTGCCGGCTATCTGCCGACCGTCAGCGCTCAGGGCAACGCCGCCGTTCAACAGTTGGATTCTTATGGGCCGGGGAGCCTTGTAGCGTCGGGCGCGGTATCGCTCTATTCGAGACCGCGCGGCTATGGCGTCACCGTCAATGAGACGCTGTGGAACGGCGACCGGACTTTCAATTCGGTCCGCCAAGCCGAATCGGGGGTGATGTCGGCGCGCGAGACATTGCGCAACACCGAACAAAACGTCCTGCTGGACGGCGTCACCGACTACATGAACGTCTTGCGCGACACGGCGATTCTCGATCTCGACCGCAACAACGTCGAAGTGCTGCAAGAGCAGTTGCGCCAGACGAACGATCGTTTCGCGGTCGGCGAAGTGACGCGAACCGACGTCGCCCAGGCCGAGGCCAGCCTGGCGGGCGCGCAAGCGACGGCGTTAAGCGCGCAATCGACATTGCAGACGTCGATCGCCAACTATCGGCAGGTGATTGGCCAAGAGCCTAGGAATCTCGCGCCGGTCAAAGTCCTGGACAAGCCTTTGCCCAAGACCCTCACCGAGGCGATCGCCATTTCGCAGGTTGAACACCCGGCGATTGTTGGCTCCTTGTTCGGCGTGGATGCGGCCGAACTTAATATCAAGGTGATCGAGGGAGCCCTTCTGCCGACGGTCGGCCTGACCGGCCAGATCACCCAGCAATGGGACGTGACCGGCTACCCGATCCCGAATCGCTTGCTTACGGGCTCGTTGATGGGCCAGATAAACATTCCGATTTACGATGGCGGCGCTACCTATGCCTCGACCCGCCAGGCCAAGGAGCAACTCGGGCAGCAGGAGTTGCAAACCGACTTGCAGCGCGACAAAGTCCGCGCCGCGGTCGTCTCGGCCTGGGGCGTGA
>JBEKSH010000596.1:0-3092 GCA_049517235.1 Roseiarcus sp.
CGCCGCGCCGGCGAAAAGCGCCAGCGCGACAGTGACCGCGGCGCCCTGGCCAAGCACAACCATCGAATAGCTCGAGAGCATCAGCGTGAAGGCGGCCGTGCTGCCGATTGAGAGATCGAAGCCGTCGACGGCGAGCGTGATCGTCACCCCGACGCCCAGCAGCGCAACCACCGCGACCGACTGAAGCACGCTGAACAGATTGTTGAGCCGCAGGAACGCCGGCTCCCGCGTCTGAAACAACAGCACGAGTAGCGCCAGGACGATGAAGATCGCGTAGCGGCGCAGCCAAAGGCCCAGCGCGCCAAAAGATACCAATCTGGTCGTCGACGCCGTCGAAGCGGAGTTGGCGTCGTTTTCAACGCTCACGACGCTGCGTCCATCTTTCAAGAGACTCACTTTCGATCGCGCTGAGGGATTCCTGGATCGCATCCGCCCCCGCGCGATCGAGATCGTGCAGGCCGACGATCGCGTGGTCGCGCATGACCGCGACGCGGTCGGCGCATTCAAGCGCCTCCTCGACATCGCTGACGGCGATCAGCGTCGCGCCTTCAGAACGCGTCGCTCGGATCGAATCGATGAGATCGCGCCGCGCGCCGATGTCGACGCCCTGAAACGGCTCGTCGAGCAACAGAAGACGGCATGGCGCGGCCTGCCAGCGGCCGATCACCACCTTCTGCTGGTTGCCGCCGGAAAGAAAATCCATCGTGTCGGCAGGCCCGCGGCAGCGGATGCGAAGAACGTCAATCGCCTTTAGCGCGGCGGCGCGTTCGCGCTCGGCGCCGATCAGCCCAAGCTGGAACCAGGAGCGGCGATGAGGCAGTGCGATCGTTCCCGTAATGTCGGCTCCAGGCGTCGCGGCCGGCAGCAGGGAGCTGAGCCAGCGGTCCTCGCCGGCCATGAACACGCCGCGCGAGATCGATTGGGCGGGCCCCTTCGGGCGCCACGCGGCGCCGTCCAGCGCGAGGGTGCCCGACAAGATTGGCTCGAGCCCGAAGATTGTGCGAAGAAGTGTGCTCTTGCCGGAGCCGAGCGCGCCTGTGACAGCGACGATCTCGCCCTTTCGCACGGTCAGATCGAAGGGTGCGCTTGTTCGCGTGAGGCGAAGCTATTCGATGCGCAGTATTTCGGCCGGGCGCTCCTCCCTCGGCGCGGGGCTCGCGCGCGCGGAGAGATCGCGTCCAATCATCTGGCGAATGCTCTGCGACAGATCGAAGGGACGTTTGTGCTCGCCGACATTCCGGCCGTTGCGTAGAACAACGATGCGATCGGCGACACGCTGAATGTCGCTCATTCGGTGGGAGATGTAGAGAAGGCCGACGCCGCGCGCGCGCAGGCGATCCATCACCCCGAACAGAATGGCGGCTTCACTGGCGGCGAGGCTCGCCGTCGGTTCGTCGAGAATGAGCAACGAGGCGTCGGCCGCGACCGCGCGGGCGATCGCGACCAGCTGGCGCTGCGCGGGGCCGAGGCTCGCGAAGTCAGCATTTAACGCGAGATCGAGTCCGATTTCGGCGGCGATTTTCGCCGCCAAGCGTCGAATCCGCGCTGGCCGCGCACTGAAGCCGATCCCGCCGCCGCATAACCCATCGAGCACGAGATTTTCGGCGACGGTCAAGCCGGCCGCCCCGAGTTGATCGGTGCGCTGATGCACGATCACCACGCCGGCCTCTCGGGCCGCGCTCGGCGAGGCGAGACGCACGGCCTGACCGGCAATCTTGACGCTCCCCGAGTCTGGCTCGATCACGCCCGAGGCGATCTTCGCAAGGGTCGACTTGCCCGCGCCATTGGCGCCGAGGAGCGCAACCACCTCGCCGCGAGCAACAACCAAATCGACTGCGTCGAGCGCCAGCGTCGCTCCGAAACGCTTGGAGACCGCGTGCAATTCGAGCGCAACGGTTGCGCCAAGTCCCGAGGCCCCAATGACCATCACTGCGCCTATCCAACAACACCGCAAACCTGTGTCGAATTGCCGCCAACGTCAGCCGACGAAGGCCAAGGCCAAGCCTTTTTGCTGCCCGACGTTTGAAACCAAACCACAGGTTTCGATCTTAATCAAGTAATTATATAGAAATTATATTGTTATAATCGGCCGTCCGTTCTGAGGTTCTCGCGAAACCAACCGGATTGTGGCAAGGGCTCAAGCGTCAACGCCGTCGCGCCAAGCGCAGTCGACCGAAATCGACGCGCGATCGCACTGGACGTGCCTCCCCCGAGGCATTGCCACGCGGTTTCGGGCTTAAGGACCCCCAGGCGGTTCACACGGCGATGACCTGACCCACGATCTGTCGCGCCAGCCCGCGCCTAGTGATGCAGTCCGGGGACTGAGTGAGCGACTGTCTTTCACCAGCCCTGGTCCCATTTGGGTTCGCCGCGAAATTGCGCCGCCATGAAATCGACGAGCACGCGAACCTTGACCGCGAGGTGTCGACCAGCGGGATAGAGCGCGTGCACGGCGAGCGGGCGATCCTCGAAGGCCCTCAGTAGAGGCTTGAGGGCGCCGGCGCGAAAGCGCGGCCCCGCCATGAAGCTGGGAACGCGCGCGACGCCAAGTCCCGCCTCGGCCGCCGCGAGGCAAGCTTCCGCATTGGAGAACCGCAATCGCCCGGCGACGGCGATGGAGATCGACTGAATGCCGTCGGCGGCGCGAAACCGCCAGATCAGCGGTTCGCGGAAATTGGCGTCGATGATGCAATCGCGACCAGCGAGCGCGGCGGGGTCGTCGGGTTCGCCGTGCGCAGCGAGATAGGCGGGCGCCGCCGCGATCACAATGCGCATGTCGCAGAGCTTGCGAGCGATCAGGCTGCTGTCGCTGGGGCTGCCGATCCGGACCGCGAGGTCAAACCCCTCGTCGACCAGATTAACGACGCGATCGGAGAAATTCACGTCGAGCTGAATATCGGGGAAAGCCTGTGCGAAATCGATCAAGGCGGGCGCGAGCGAGGCGGTTCCGAACGAGACGGGCACGGAAACCCTTAGCCGCCCGGTTGCTGCTCCCGAGGCGTTTCGGACCGAGGCGTCGAGCGCGGCGAATTCTTCGAGCAGCGGCTTGACGCGTTCGTAATAGGCTTGTCCGACCTCAGTTGGCGACAGAG
>JBEKSH010000597.1:0-3089 GCA_049517235.1 Roseiarcus sp.
CGCGGGAAGGGGTGGAATCTTGACGTCGAAACCTTCGACCTGGGCGGCGATTTGCGGAAACTCCGCCGTCGTCAGCTCGTCCCCGTCAGCGAGCACGACGGCGCGGAACACGGCGTTTTCCAGCTGGCGTACGTTGCCCGGCCAATCGTAGGCGCTCAGCAACGCGTAGGCCTCGTTGGAGATGCCGCGAATGCGCTTGCCTTCCTCGGCGCAAAAGCGCGCGGTGAAGCGCCGGGCCAGATCCGCGACGTCGCTCGCGCGGGATCGCAGTGGGGGAATCGTGATCGGAAAGACGTTCAGGCGATAGAACAGATCCTCGCGGAACCGGCCGCGTTTGACCAGCTCGATGAGATTCTGGTTGGTCGCCGAGACCAACCGGAAATCGACTTTGACCGACCGTCGCGCGCCGACGGGGTCGATCTCCCCGTCTTGCAGGGCGCGCAGCAGCTTGACCTGCGCCTCGAGCGGCAGTTCGCCGATTTCGTCGAGGAACAGCGTGCCTCCATTGGCTTCGGCGAACTTGCCGATGTGTCTTTCCGTGGCGCCGGTGAAGGCGCCCTTCTCGTGGCCGAACAGAATGGATTCGATGAGGTTTTCGGGCAGCGCCCCGCAATTGACCGTGACGAAAGCCTTGCCTCGCCGCTCGGAGCCGCCCTGGATGGCGCGCGCCATCAATTCCTTGCCGACCCCCGATTCTCCTTCGATCAACACGGGAATGTTCGACTTCGCCGCGCGTTCGGCCAGCCGAATGACGCGCGCCATGTTCTCGGCCTTGGTGACGATGTCCTTGAACGTCAGCTCGCCGGCGCTGCGGCGCGTGGCGCGGCGCAATTCGTCTTCCAGCGCGTCGACGCGCAGCGCGTTCTTGATTGAGACCTGCAGCCGCTCGGCGCCCACCGGCTTGACGACAAAGTCCAATGCGCCGGCGCGCATCGCCGAAATCACCGCCTCGATCGAGCCATGCGCCGTCTGGACGATCGCTGGAACCCTGATCGCCCGCTGGCGCATACGCTCGAGCACGCCCATGCCGTCAAGGTCGGGCATCACCAAATCGAGAATGATCAGATCGACCGGCGCGCGCTCCGTCGCTTCCAGCCGCGCCAGCGCCTCTTCCCCGGAGGCGGCCGTCTCGACGTCGTAGCCGAATCGCCGGCCCATGGCCTCCAGCAGCCGCCGTTGAATGGGATCGTCGTCAACGATGAGGATCAAGGCGGCCATGTGCGTTCCATGCCACGCGGCCCATTCGACCGCTTGCCGACGTATCGTCGGCCATCGCAGTAAACGCCGTGTTAATGGCGTCCCATTTTGGCGCCGCCCCCGATCGCGGAGCCGGTCGGGCCATTGAATGAGCGCCCGCCTTGGACGATATAGACGTGAAACGCTCAACGAGGCCGATGCGATGTTTGAAGGCGCAATTCTCTCCGGCGGCGCTGTCCGTCAGGCCGCCGCTTTGGGCGCCGCCGCGCCGGAACTCGGCTCTCTGCCGGAATGGCGGCTCGACGATCTTTATTCCGGCATGGACTCAGCCGTTTTCGCCGCCGATTTGCGACGCGCGGCCGAAGAGGCGAGAGCTTTCGCCGTGCGCTATCGCGGCAAGCTTGAAATTATGGCGAAAGACGCCGCCGCGGGAGAAAAGCTCGGGCTGGCCGTGCGCGCCTATGAGGCGATACAGGATTTGGTCGGGCGCATCATGTCCTACGCCGGCCTCGTCTACGCCGGCGACACCAGCGACCCCGCGCGCGCCAAATTCTATGGCGACGCGCAGGAGAAGGTCACGGCTCTGGCGGGCGATCTGTTGTTCTTCGAACTCGAACTCAATCGGCTGGACGATGCGCTGATCGACGCGGCGATGGCCGATCCGTTGGCCGGCCATTACCGCCCATGGCTCGAGGACATCCGCAAGGAGCGCCCGCATCAGCTCTCCAACGAGATCGAGCAGTTGTTTCTCGAAAAATCGGTCAGCGGCGCCGCGGCGTGGAACCGTCTGTTCGACGACACTATCGCTGCGCTGCGCTTCAAATTCGAAGGCGAGGAGCTGACGCTCGAACCGCTGCTCGCCAAGATGCAGGACCCCGACGAGAAGAAGCGCGAAGCCGCCGCTCAGGCGCTCGGCCAGACGCTCGGCGCCCATCTGCGCACCTTCGCGCTGATCGCCAACACGCTCGCCAAGGACAAGGAAATCTCCGACCGCTGGCGGAAATTCGAGGACATCGCCGATTCGCGGCATCTCGCCAACCGCGTCGAACGCGAAGTGGTCGAGGCGATGGTCGCCGCCGTCACCGCCTCCTATCCGCGACTGTCGCATCGCTACTACAAGCTGAAGGCGCGCTGGTTCGGCAAGGAGCAGCTCAATCACTGGGATCGCAACGCGCCGTTGCCGAGCGCGCCCGAACGGGTGTTCAGCTGGAGCGCGGCGCGCGACACGGTGCTCGATGCCTATCGCGGCTTCTCGCCCGCCATGTCGGACATTGCGCGGCGCTTTTTCGACGAGGGCTGGATCGACGCGCCGGTGCGCCCCGGCAAGTCGCCCGGCGCTTTCGCGCATCCGACCACGCCTTCCGCGCACCCTTACGTCCTGGTCAATTATCTCGGCAAGCCGCGCGACGTGATGACGCTGGCCCATGAACTC
Source organism: Roseiarcus sp. (assembly GCA_049517235.1). Taxonomy (GTDB): domain Bacteria; phylum Pseudomonadota; class Alphaproteobacteria; order Rhizobiales; family Beijerinckiaceae; genus Roseiarcus. The sequence goes on from JBEKSH010000597.1 coordinate 2,630, forward strand.
GGGCATGGCGTGCATCAGGTGCTCGCGGCGCCCAACGGCGCGCTGATGGCGCCGACGCCGCTGACCTTGGCCGAGACCGCCTCGGTGTTCGGCGAAATGCTGACGTTTCGCTCGCTGCTCGCCTCGACCGCCGATCCTGCGATGCGCAAATCGATGCTCGCGTCAAAAGTCGAGGACATGCTCAATACGGTGGTGCGCCAGATCGCCTTCTATAATTTCGAACGCAAACTGCATCTCGAGCGCAAGAAGGGCGAGTTGACCGCCCAGACGATCGGCGAACTCTGGATGAGCGTGCAGAGCGAAAGCCTGGGGCCGGCGATCAAGCTGGGGGCCGGGTATGAGACCTATTGGGCCTATATCGGCCATTTCATCCATTCGCCGTTCTATGTCTACGCCTATGCTTTTGGCGATTGCCTGGTGAATTCGCTGTACGGCGTCTACGAGGGCTCGCGCGAAGGCT
>JBEKSH010000598.1:0-3089 GCA_049517235.1 Roseiarcus sp.
ACCTGCCGGTCGTCGTGCTGTCGGCCTCGATGGGCGTCTGGCTGTTTTACGTCCAGCACCAGTTCGAGGAAACGACCTGGGCGCGGGAGCCGGCCTGGTCGCATCCCGAGGCGGCGCTGCACGGCAGTTCGCATTACGACCTGCCCCCCGTGCTGCGCTGGTTCACCGCCAATATCGGCGTGCACCACGTCCATCACCTGAACAGCCGGATTCCCTACTATCGCCTCGGCGAGGCGCTGCAGGACCATCCGGAGCTGTCGGGCGTCGGCCGGCTCACGCTGTGGCGAAGCCTGCAGTGCGTGCGCCTGACGCTGTGGGACGAAAGCGCCAGGCGGCTGATCTCGTTCGGCGCCTTGCGCGCGCGGGCGAAGGCCGAAAGCCCGACGGCCGACCTTGCCGCTTAGGGGATAGCAGGCCCCCGGCGCCGAAAGGCGCGGTTTGCCCGTCGCTCACATCGCAACGCGGAACGAGTCGGCGCTCGCCACGGTCCAGGCTTTGCGCAAATTCTCGTCGCGCGTCCCGGTGACCAGTTCGCCCGGCTGCACGCTCGGATAGATATCGGCGAAGGTCATCACCTCGCGTTCATTGACCCTGCGCCAGAAATGAACGGGGCGAAACTCGTTGGGATGATCAAGCCCGGCGGCGGCGGTCAGCTCGGCGAGCGCGTGCAGCGTCGCGCGATGAAAATTGTAAACGCGCTCCGATTTGTCCGTCACGACGAGCGCGCGGCTGCGCGTCAGGTCCTGCGTCGCGACGCCGGTCGGGCAGCGATCGGTGTGACAGCTCAGCGACTGGATGCAGCCGAGCGAGAACATGAAGCCGCGCGCCGCGTTGCACCAATCGGCGCCGAGCGCCATCGCGCGCGCCATGTCGAAGGCGTTGGTGATCTTGCCGGCGGCGCCGAGGCGGATGCGCGCGCGCGCGCCGATGCCGACCAGCGCGTTGTGCACGAAGACGAGGCCCTCGCGCATCGGCATGCCCAGATGATCCAGGAATTCGAGCGGCGCGGCGCCGGTGCCGCCCTCCTTGCCGTCGACGACGATGAAATCGGGATAGGTTTGCGTCGCCAGCATCGCCTTGCAGATCGCCAGGAATTCCCAGGCATGGCCAAGGCACAGCTTGAAGCCGACCGGCTTGCCGCCCGACAGCCGGCGCAGCTCGGCGATGAAGCCCATCATCTCGACCGGGGTCGCAAACGCCGAATGGCAGGCCGGCGAAAGACAATCCGCGCCTTGCGCCACGCCGCGGATGGCGGCGATCTCGGCGGTGACCTTGGCGGCCGGCAAAACGCCGCCATGGCCCGGCTTGGCGCCCTGGCTCAGTTTGATTTCGATCATCTTGATCTGATCGTTGGCGGCGACCTCGGCGAACTTCTCCGGATTGAAAGAGCCGTCCGGATTCCGGCAGCCGAAATAGCCCGAGCCGATCTCCCAGATGATGTCGCCGCCTTTCTCCCGATGATAGGGACTGAAGCCGCCTTCGCCCGTATCATGCGCGAAACCGCCCTTTTTGGCGCCCGCGTTGAGCGCGCGAATCGCATTGGCGCTGAGCGCCCCGAAGCTCATCGCGGAAATGTTGAGCACCGAAATCGAATAGGGCCTCGCGCAATCGGGGCCGCCGACGCTCACCCGAAAAGGCTCGACGGCGACCGGCTGCGGCGCGATCGAATGTTGCAGCCATTCGTAGCCGCTCTCGTAGACGTTGAATTGCGTGCCGAACGGCCGCTTGTCGAGCGCCATCTTGGCGCGCTGATAGACCACCGCCCGCCGGTCGCGCGGGAACGTCAATCCGTCCTTTTCGCTCTCGAAGAAATATTGCCGGATCTCCGGGCGCACTTCTTCGAGCAGGAAGCGCAGTTGCGCGGAAATCGGATAGTTGCGCAGGATCGCGTGGCGCGTTTGCGTCAGGTCGCGCAGGCCCAGCAACGAAAGCGCGCCGAAGACGGCGAGCGCCACGCCGAGCGGAATATCCCATCGCGACAGCATCGATCCGCCGATCGCCAGCGCCAGCAGCAAGGTGGCGAGGATGCACAGCGTCAGGACGATGAATCGGGGCGTGAACGCCAAGGCCAGCATGCGCATGCGAATCCCCCGGGCCGCTTGGATCAATGCCGATCCCGTCTATCACCGATGCGACGGCCATGCGACGGCGGCGCGCGATAATCCCCTTGGATGAAATTGCAAAGGGGACCGGCGGTCACGCCCCGAGCACGGCGCGCGTCCAGGCCTGGCGATAGGGGTCGAGGCCTTCGACGGCAATCGGGCGAACCGGCTTTGGCGGCGGCGGGTGAAAATCGCGCGGCGGCCATTGCGCCAGCAGCGCCGCGCCGCGCGCGGTGCCCGCCGCGTCGGACGCCGCGCTGACCGGCTGCGTGGGACGCAGCGCGGCGAGTAACGCGCAATAGGCGGGATTGGCCGCCAGACTCCCCTCAACGATCAGATCGCCGCTCACAACCCCGAGGCGGGTCAGCATCAATTCGCTCATCAGCGCGAGATAAAGGGTGGCGAGCGCCGGCCGGTCGGCCTCATCGAGGCGCCCGCGGATTTCGCCCTTGCGCGCGGCGAACGGTCCGCCCTGCCCGGCAAAGCACGGCAGCGCCATGACGCCTGCGCCGATCACCCGCGCCAGCGAGGCCGCGTCCGGACTGGCGGGCGCGCCCGCAACAATCTCGGAATATTCGCGACCGCCCATAAACCGCGCGCAGGCGACCGGGCGCCCCTCGACGTCGACATTGGCCAGCGTGTCGTCGGCCGGATCGAGCTGATCCACGCCGAGGCCGACCGCCATCAGAATGACCCAGGTGCCGGTCGAAAGAATCGTGAACGGCGCCTGGCGCGAGGCCAGATGCGGCAGCAGCGAAGCGTTGGAATCGTGAATCCCGCAGAGCACGCCGACATCCGCGCCAAGGCCCGCGGCGGCGGCGATTTCGGGCTTGACCGACCCCAGGCGGTGATAGGCCCGCCGCAGCGGCGGCGCCAGCCGCGTCAGGTCCAGCGCGCGCGCAAGACTCGAAAAGCGCCCCTCCAGCGGCGCCCACAGATCCGTATGGGCGCCCAGCATCGTCGCCTCGCTGGCCGCGGTCCCCGACA
>JBEKSH010000599.1:0-3078 GCA_049517235.1 Roseiarcus sp.
CCACGCTCCCTTGTCAGCGCCGCGCTCACCCCGCCGGCGCGAACACGCGCAGGCGGTGGCCGTCGGGGTCGAGCGCGACGAACGTGCGCCCGAAGTCCATTTCGGTCGGCGACTGTATGATGTTCAGCCCGCGGGCGCGCCAATCGTCGTGGCGCGCGTCGACGGCCTCGCGGCTCTCGACGGCGAAGGCGATCTCGGCGCCGCCCGGCGCGTTGGCCGCGGGCCTCACCCCCTCGCGTCCCCACAGCCCCAGCATGACGCCGGACGCCATCGCGAACATTGCGAAAGTCGGATGGGACTCGACGGCGGGGCGCCCGAGAAGTTCGGCGTAGAACGCCTCGCTGCGGCTGAGGCTTTCGACATAGAGGATGACGAAGTTGAAATCGGACATGGCTTGCTCCTTGATCCCGCGTCGCGGCGGACGCGGGGCCATCGATAGAGCGGAGCGCTGTCAGATTCCGTCAGCAGGCGATTATTCTTCGCCGACGCCTTGCGCCGCGCGCCATTCCTTGATCAGCGCCTGCCGGCGGCGGGGATAGCGGGTCGGCGTCGGCTCGATCGCGCTGATCCGGTCGGTGCGGAAATGGCGGAACGCCTGGCGCGTCTCGCACCAGGCGACGACGACGCGCGCGCGGTCGAAGAAGGCGAGCGCGAACGGCCAGATCGTGCGCCGGGTGGGCGTCCCCGCGCCATCGACATAGGCCACCGACAGCTTTCGCTCGGCGCGTATCGCCTGCCGGATCGCGGGAAGCTGCGCGTCGCCCGCCGCGATCGGCTCGCCCGGGCCGACCAGCAAGGTTGAGGAATCCAGCAGGTCGGAGAGGTCGGGCGGCAGCACCGCGGCGATCTTGGCCAGGGCGTTGCGCGCGGCGCCAGCGAGCGGCGAGTCGGCGCGCGCCGCGACCCAGCGCGAGCCCAGCGCCAGCGCCTCGATCTCTTCGATGTTGAACATCAGCGGCGGCAGCGTGAAGCCCGGCCGCAGGACGTAGCCGAGCCCCGCTTCGCCGGCGATATCCGCGCCCTGCGCCTGCAGCGAGGCGATGTCGCGGTAAAGCGTGCGCAAGCTGACGCCAAGTTCGCGCGCCAGCGCCGCGCCGGCGATAGGGCGGCGATGGCGGCGCAGCATCTGGATGAGATCGAGAAGACGTTCCGCGCGCGACACCGCGCCAGCCTCGCATGACGGGACGGGGGAGCCAAGAGCGTTGAACGGCTCCGCAAACCGCGCCTCGCGGGCGCCTCACCCCGTGACAATGACTTGTTCGACCGGACGACGCAGCGATCTCGGCAATTCGGCACCGTAGCCGAACCGCATCACCAGGTCGGGCCGGCGCTCGCCGGCGCCGAGATAGCTGGCGAATTGCCCGCTCACCGCGGCGACCTCGACCGGTTGGTTGATGAAGGCGTGCCGAATTTGCAACGCCGTCGCCTGCAGGGCGAACCGCTGGGCGCATCGTCCGGCCTCGCTCCACGAGGCCGGTTCGTTCTTTGACGACAGGAACACCGCAATGCCCGCCGAACTCCTGATCTGGCTCTCATACTTTCTGTTCTCGCCGTCCTTGGTGACGGCGAGGCCAAAGATCAGCCGCCCGATCCATCCCGGCACGGTCGGATTGCCCGAGGCTTTTGCGAACAGGCCATCGCTGGTTTCGAGCGCCTCCGCATAGTCGAAGCGAATCCACGACTTCAGCTCGGCGATGAACGCGGCGTCGTCCATTTGCGCGCTATTGGCCGCGAGGAGATAGGCGAGGATTTCTTCCAGCCGCTGGCGTTCGTTGAACAGCAGCATTTGCACGCCGTCGCCGTTCCCGGCAGCCTCCAGCAGCCGCAGATGCTCGGGCGGCACCGACCGCCCGTCATAGACGCTGCGCGTCGACTGACGGCGCGGGATCGCTTCGAACAGCGCGGTGCGCTCCGGGGGGGCGTTGTCGAGGTCGATGCGTATCGCGCCGACGGCGGAGTCGAAGGTCGCGCTCGCGCGAAGCCCGAGGGCGCTCGCCGCCTGGACGAGATTCTCGGTTGCGCAGCCGAGGCTGGCGAACAGGTGATGATTGTCGGGGTCGACGGCGGACAAATGGCGGCCCGAATCGGGCAGCACGAGGATCGAGCGCTCCGAAACACGGAACCGCCAGGGTTGGGTGTTGTGGCTGTTGGCGGCCAAGACGGCGTAGCGGACCAGCTCGCGCGCGGCCGACGGCAAAGCGAGATCGGCGCTGTCGCTGTGGCGCCAAGTCGCGTCGACCGCGTCCTGGTAGCGCGAAGATTCACGGGCGTTCATCACAAACGCGGCGCCTCCGCCGAGCGCGGCGATGCCGCCGGCGCCCGCCAGCGCGAGCAGCAAGCGACGACGGCCTTGATGGACTTCGGACATGCCGCATCTGGTAGCGCGACCCGGCCTCACAGGGGTATGACGCAGATCAAACACGTTGCGCCGCGTTTCGGCGGTGGCTCTCCCGGCGCGACGAACCGTCCGGTTTTCCGCTAGCCCGGCTTCGCCGGCCCGACGCGCCGCAGAAACGTGATTTTCGTATCGCCGTAGGTTCGCTCGCCTTCCGCGCGGAACCCCGGCGGGGCGTCGATCTGCGCCATCGCGGCTTCTTCAACGACGCACAGGGCGCCTTCGGCGAGCCATTCGCCGGCGGCGAGCGCGGCGAGCGCGGGGCCCGCCAGGCCTTTGCCGTAGGGCGGATCGAGGAAGGCGAGCGTAAAGGGCGGTCCGCTCGGCGCCCGCCCAAGCCGCGAGGCGTCGGCGCGCAGGATCTGCGCTTGCCCGCCAAGGCCGAGCGCTTCGACATTGCCGCGCAGCAGCGCGCGCGCCTCGGCGCTGTCGTCGACGAACAGGGCGAAGCGCGCCCCGCGCGACAGCGCCTCCAGGCCGAGCGCGCCCGAGCCGGCGAACAGATCGACGACGCGCGCGCCCACCAGGGCGTCGGGGTGGCGATGCGCGAGAATATCGAAGATCGATTCGCGCAGGCGCTCGGATGTCGGCCGGATCGCGCGCGAGGCGGGTGCCCGCAACAGGCGCCCGCGCAGGCTTCCGCCGACGATGCGCATCGCTTAAGGGCGCTTGGGCGGTCGGCG
>JBEKSH010000600.1:0-6030 GCA_049517235.1 Roseiarcus sp.
AGCAACGCCGTGAAAGTCTCGGCGTTCGGACAAAATTCCTCGATCCCCGTCTTTCGTCCGCTGCTCAGCCAATGATCGCATCGCCCGGCGGCCCGGCAATTCAGGCAAACAACTTGAATGTCGCGCAACCATCTGCGCTCGTTTCCGCTCAGCCGATCAGCCAGATCGAGCCGCGTCAGCATCTCTTCAAGGCGGCGCAGTCCTTCGGGATCGGCGTCGACTATCGCGTTGAGGTCGGATCGCGTCATGTTGACGTCACGCAGGGCGTCATCCAGGACGCCGGCCCGATCGAGAGCGTCGATTTCAGCGCGGAGCCTCCGCCGAGCGTTCAGCGCGGCGGCCCAACGCCTGATTCCGCCCACAAAATCGGCAAGGTCCCACCTGACATGCGATGCGTCCGCGGACGCGGACTCGGCGTTCATGTTCGCCTCCCATTCGACTTTGCGGTTCTTGGTAGCAAAGAAGTTCGCCCGGCCCGTTGATTCACATCAAGCGAACAGGGCTGGTCCGGCAGATCGCCAAGCGCGAAGAAACGCTCTGCGCGGCTCTGAAGATCTGCTATGATTTAAAGAGTTGACGCATGGGTAGGGCTGCGAATTTTGGGGGTCCCTTGCGGGGGGTCGCCGCGCCGCGGGAGTTCGCCGGCGCGGAAGGCTTGTCGGATGGCGCCCTCCGGGCGCGGTGCGGGGCGGGCGCCCGCGCGGCGATCGCCTTGGCGGCGCGGCTTTCTTGCGTTGTTTGGAGCGGGCGATTTCTTGAGGGCTGAGAAATGAATGCGCGGGCTTTTGCGGGCGCCGCCACGAAAGCGCCGGACAGCGGCTTGCGCGCGCTGTGCGCCATCGCCGCCGATCCCGCCCATCTTGGCCGCGAATTCGCGCTGACCGGACGGGCCGCCGATGAAGCCGATCTCGTCCGCGCGGCCAGGGCGATCGGCCTGAAGGCGCGCGCTCGGGCGGCAAAAGCGCCGGCGAGGTCGGCTCCGCGCCCGGGCGATCGGCTTGACTGCAAGGCGGCAAGGAGGGACGCATGGATCAAGCCCCGTCGGCGCGGCGACGCTTCGCCACCCGCCGCGACCGCGTCGGTTCCGATCGGACCAGCGCGCCGAATACCTTGATTCACTGGAGGTTTCCCGCCTGCGGACCGCCGCCTGACCTGGACGCCGCGCAAGCCGGGCGGCGCTCGTCTTCAGGGTCCGCCAAAATGGCGCCGACAGCGCCGGGAGCGCCGGTCTTTCCAATGAATAAATTGGCCTGCAATCAGGGTATTAACGAATTAACTGGCGTCCTTGGGCGCCGTCGCCGCGCGGGCCGGCGGCATCACTTTCGTGACCTTTATGCAACATGATTTAGAGAAAGGCGATTTCTGGCGGATTTCCGGCATTTGTTAGTTTATGACACGGCGAGTTGTGAGTATGGTGTTGAGCGCGAACGGGAGATTCCCGGCCGCGAGTCGGATTGAAGCGCTTCGAGCTGGGGAAATGCCGGGGCGGAGCGGCGAAATCCGAAATCAACGGGAATAGGGGCGCTAAAAGCCAGATTCTGCGGTGGGTCGTCGAGGTCCAACGAGCTTCCGGTGCAAAGTTTAAACCAACTCCCATCGGGTCAATCATTGGAGGTCTATAATGACGCTCATGAAGAGCATTCTGCTCGGTTCGGCGGCCGGAATTGTGGCTGTCGCCGGCGCCCAGGCCGCCGATCTTCCCACAAAGAAGGCGGCTCCTGCTGAATTCGTGAAAATCTGCAACGTCGGCGGCATGGCCGGCTTCATCATCCCGGGCAGCGACACCTGCTTGAAGATCAGCGGTTACATCACCGGTCAGGTCGAAGCGGGCAATGTGACGAAGGGCTACCTCTGGACCAGCCCGGCCGGCCAAGGCAAGACGCTTGCTGCGACGCCCGCCAATCTGCGTCCGGCGTTCGGCTACACCACGCGTTATAACCTCGACTTCGACGCGCGCACGATGACGTCGTACGGTGTGTTGCGCGGCTATGGCGAAATCCAGATCGAAAACGGCAACGGCTTCGACACCACGGGCACCGTCGCCTACATCAACCTTGGCTACGTGCAATGGGCGGGCATCACGGCTGGTAAGGCGCCTTCGTTCTTCTCGTTCTTCGGCGGCGGCGAAGGCTGGGCCAACATCTTCTCGCCCGACCAGCAGGGCTTCAACCAGCCTGACGTGCTGGCCTATACCGCGACCTTCGGCGGCGGCTTCTCGGCGACGATCGCCGCGCAGAGCTCTGGCACCAACGGCGGGAGCGGCGGCGGCACGAATATAAACATCAGCAATTACGCCGCCGGCGGGCCGGCTACGACGAATTTCGGCATGACCGCGCCGGACGTCGTCGCCAATCTGCGCGTCGACCAGCCTTGGGGCGCGGCGCAGGTGTCAGGCCTCGCTCACCAGGTGCATGTCTATGATGCGAACCTTGCTCCTGCCCCATCGACGGATAAATGGGGTTGGGGCATCGACGGCGGCGTCAAGTTCAACCTGCCGACGCTCGGCGCGGGCGACAACTTCCAGATCCAGGGCGTCTGGACCAAGAACGCGTTCTGGTATTCCGGTATTCCGGACGGCATGTGGGGTGAGGAAGGCGCGGTCAACGGCAACGGTCTCGCCATGTCGGCCGGCGACACTTACTACGCCACGGCGAACGCCCTTGGCGGCGCCCAATGGGCTACGCCGACGGCCTGGTCGATCGGCGCCACGTTCGAGCATCACTTCTCGCCGGTCTTCTCGTTCGATCCGCAGGCCTCGTATGCTCAGTTGAACTGGAGCGGTTCGAACGGTCAGCTGTCGTCCAATGCGCAGAGCTGGATCATCGGCGGCGTCGCGCACTGGGATCCGGTGCCGCTTCTCGACTTCGCGTTCGAGTTGATGTACCAGAACACCCACCAGTCGACGCCTGGCCTGTATAAGGCCGCGGCCAACGGCGGCTTGGCGTTCCCGTCCAATTCGGACGGCGTCGCCGGCCGGTTCTACATCACCCGCAACTTCTGATCGCGGTTGATTTTAGGGAAGGTTATGAACCCCGGAGCGCGAGCTCCGGGGTTTTTTGTCGCGTAGCGGCCGAGACCTCGCGTCCGCCGGCGCCGTTACTGCAAGATCGGTTGCGCGTTCGCGCTGGCGGGCGCCTCGTCAGGTCTCCCGCGGACGCCGAAGGCGGCGTTTCGGCGGCGCTCCGCGCATGCGGCCGCGCCGCGCGCGCCTTGTTCCGCAATCGGGAGGCGGCTTGCGGGCTCTCATCCAATGATTCCCTTGGTTTTGCGCCCGTCGCGACTCCGGTGGCGTCATATGGCCCTCGGCCGGGCCAGGGTCCGGCTTGCGCGGGCTTCGCGCAGCGCCGATATTAGAGCGGTCGCGGCCGCCTGGCGCGACCGCCAGTGAGGCCGATCAAAAAAATGATGCGACAATATGAACTTGTCGATCGCGTGCGTCAGTACAATCCGAATGCCGACGAGGATTTGCTCAATCGCGCCTATGTCTATGCGATGAAGGCGCATGGCGCCCAAAAACGCGCGTCCGGCGATCTGTTCTTTTCGCACCCGCTTGAAGTCGCGGCGATACTCACCGATCTCAAACTCGACGATGCGACCATCGTCGCCGCGGTGTTGCATGACACGATCGAGGACACCGCGGCCACGCGCGAGGAAATCGACAATGTTTTCGGCAAGGAGATCGGCACGCTTGTCGACGGCCTGACCAAGCTCAAGAAGCTCGATCTGGTTTCGAAGCCGGCGCAGCAGGCCGAGAATTTCCGCAAATTGTTGCTCGCCATCGCCGACGACGTGCGCGTTCTGCTCGTCAAACTGGCCGACCGGCTTCACAATATGCGCACGTTGAATTTCATGCCCGCTGAAAAGCGGGCGCGCATCGCGCAGGAGACGCTCGACATCTACGGCCCGCTCGCCGGGCGCATGGGCATGCAAGGTCTGCGCAGCGAACTGGAAGAGCTTTCGTTTCGCCACCTGATGCCGGAAGCTCATGCGATGATTCTCGCAAGGCTCGAGGAGCTCAAGGCCAAGAATGGCGCGATCATCGTCAAGATCGAAAAGGAGTTCACCGACCAGTTCGCCAAGCGGGGCATCAAAGTCCAGGTGAAAGGGCGGCAAAAGCAGGCCTATTCGGTATGGCGCAAGATGGAGCGCCGATCGATCGCCTTCGAGCAGCTTTCCGATATCTACGGTTTTCGGATCATCGTGGATTCGGTCGAGGATTGTTACGCCGCGGTCGGCGTCGCGCACACCACCTGGCCGACCGTGCCGGGGCGCTTCAAGGACTATATTTCGACGCCGAAACAGAACGACTATCGGTCGATTCACACGACGGTGATCGGGCCGGGCAGCCAGCGCGTCGAACTGCAGATTCGCACGCAGGAAATGCATGAGATCGCCGAATACGGCATCGCCGCGCACGCCCTTTACAAAGACGTCGCCGGCGTGGCGGACGCGGCGGGCGCCGGCGAGAGCCGGGCGTATCGCGGATTACGGCGCACGATAGAAGCGCTCTCGGCCGACGATTCCGAGAAATTTCTCGAGCATACGAAGCTCGAATTATTTCAGGACCAGGTCTTTTGTTTTACGCCGAAGGGCAGGCTGATCGCTCTGCCGCGCGGGGCGACGGCGATCGACTTCGCCTATGCGGTGCACACCGACGTCGGCAATTCGGCTGTCGGCGCGAAAATCAACGGCCGAATCGCCCCGCTGATTTCGCAGTTGCGCAACGGCGACGAAGTGGAGATCGCGCGATCGGACACGCAGACGCCGCCCGCCGCGTGGGAATCGGTCGTCGTCACGGGTCGCGCGCGCGCCGCCATACGCCGGGCGACGCGCGATGCGGTAAGGGCCCAGTATAGCGGCCTTGGCCGCCAGATCGTCGAGCGCGCGTTCAAGCGCGCGGGGCGCGGTTTCGCCGAGGACAAGCTCAAGGCGGCTTTGCCGCGCCTGGCGCGCAATGCGCTCGACGATGTCTTCGTGGCGGTGGGTCGCGGCGAAATGTTCTCGGGCGACGTGGTTCGCGCCATTCATCCCGATTTCAAGGAGGAGCGCGCGTCCGGCCCGACGCCGGCCAAGAGCGAAAGCGGCTGGTTCGGCCTGAACAAGGTGGCGAACCTGATGTTCAAAGTGCCGGGACAGGCGGATGCGGAAGCGTCGATCCCAATCCGCGGCGCCCGCGGCGATCTGCCGGTGCGGTTTGCCGCCAAGGGCGGCGCCGTGCCGGGCGAACGCATCGTCGGCATCCTGACGCCGGGCGAAGGCATCACGATCTATCCCATTCATGCGTCCGCCCTGATGGCTTTTGATGACAGGCCCGAGCTATGGCTCGACGTTCGCTGGGATATCGACAGCGCGCGCAAGGAGCTCTATCCGACGCAGATCGTCGTCACCGCGCTCAACGAACCGGGCGCGCTCGGCATTGTCGCGACGACCATCGGCGAGACCGGCGGCAATATCGACAACATATCCTTCGTGCCTCATGCGACGGATTTTCGCGAAATGCTGATTGATCTGGAAGTCTGGGACATCAAACATCTCAATGCGATCCTTTCGCAGCTTCGCGGCAAAAGCGTCGTGAGCAAGGTCGAGCGCCTGAGCGGATGAGCGCCGCCGGACTTGTTCGGCTTCGGGACCGCGGCCGTCCCGGTCGCCCCTTTCTGCGCTCGCGGTTTCATCGTTGCGGATCCGGGGGGCGGGCGAGACGCCCGCGCTCCCAAAAAACGACCGAATGAATGCCGCTGACCTTCGCCTACGGGGCCAATATGGATGTCGTGGCCATGGCGCTGCGTTGTCCCCGTTCGAAACCCTTGGGGATCGCGCGTCTGATGCGCCACCGACTCGTGGTGATGCGCGAAGGCTGGTTGAACGTGACGCGCGACGCGCATTCGAGCGTCCATGGCGTGTTGTGGGACGTGGCGCTTGCCGATGTCGCGGCGCTCGACCGTTATGAAGGCGTGGGCGAGGGGCTCTACGCCAAGGTCCTGCAAACCGTCGTCGCCGATGGCGGCGCCAGGCGCGCGCTCGTCTATTTCG
>JBEKSH010000601.1:0-3068 GCA_049517235.1 Roseiarcus sp.
GTCGAATTGTCGCAGCTTGGCTGCGAGTTTGCGCAGGGCTACGCGTTCGGGCGGCCGTTGAACGCCGCCGAGGCGCGCAAGCTGATGGGGGCGGAGGCGGGCTGACCGCATGCCGCGCCTGTGGAAGTCGGGGAGAAGCAAGCGTTTTGTCTTGCCGCGGCCGGCGCCGGCGGCGATCTCAGTCGAGAGGCCTCGATGAAATTCACGCCCGCCTTCCTCGATGAAATACGCGCGCGCCTGCCGGTCTCCGAGGTGGTGGGAAAGCGCGTCAAATTGCGCAAGCAGGGCCGCGAATGGGCGGGCCTGTCGCCCTTCACGGCGGAGAAGACGCCCTCGTTTTTCGTCAACGACCAAAAGGGCTTCTATCACGATTTCTCCGCCCAGAAGCACGGCGACGCCTTCGACTTCCTGATGGAGACGGAGGGCTTGAGCTTTCCCGAAGCGGTCGAGCGCCTGGCCGGCATGGCGGGCCTGCCCATGCCGATCCGCTCGCAGGAGAGCCAAGAGCAGGAGAGCAAGCGCGCTTCGCTGCAAGAGGTGATGGGTCTGGCGGCGAGGTTTTTCGAGAACGCGCTGCACGAAAAGGCCGGCGCGAGAGCGCGCGGCTATCTCGCGGACCGGCGGCTCGACGCCAATGTCCAGCGCGAATTTTCTCTGGGCTATGCGCCGCCCGAGCGCTTTGCGTTGCGCGACGCGCTGGCGGCCAAAGGCGTCGGCGCCGAGGCGATGATCGCCGCCGGACTGCTCGTGCACGGCGACGACATTGCCGTCCCCTATGACCGCTTCCGCGATCGCGTGATCTTCCCGATCCATGACCGCGCCGGCGGCGTCATCGCTTTCGGCGGGCGCGCGATGGACGCCAGCGTCAAGCCGAAATATCTCAATTCTCCGGACACCGAGCTTTTCCACAAGGGTTCGGTGCTGTTCAACCACCATCGCGCGCGCAAGGCGGCGCATGACAAGGGCGAGGTCATCGTCGTCGAGGGCTATGTCGATGTCATCGCGATGTCGCAAGCCGGCTATCCCCAGACCGTCGCGCCGCTTGGCACGGCGCTGACCGGCGAGCAGTGCGAATTGCTATGGCGCATGGCCAGCGAGCCGATCCTGTGCTTTGACGGCGACAAGGCCGGGCAAAAGGCGGCGTTCCGCGTCATCGATATGGCGCTGCCGCTGATCGGGGCGGGCAGGACGCTGCGCTTCGCGCTGCTGCCGGAAGGGCAGGACCCGGACGACCTCGCGCGGTCGGGCGGCGAGGCCGAGATCGGGCGGGTCATCGAGGCGGCGCGGCCTCTGGCCGAGATGCTGTTCCTGCGCGAAGCCGACGGCGGGCGTTTCGACACGCCCGAGCGGCGCGCGGCGCTGGAGCGGCGGCTGCGGGAGCTGACCGGGACGATCGGCGACGAGGCGCTTCGCCGCCATTACTGGGAGGATATGCAGGCGCGCCTGTCGAGCTTCCTCGGCTCCAACAGGCCCGCCGCGCCGCCGAGGCCCCAGCCGCGGCCGGGCGGCAGGGCCCCGTGGCGGCCCGGATTTTTCAACCAGGGGCCGCGGCTTGGTTTCGCCGCCCACCCCTTGCCGAGGCGACAGACGCTGACCGGAAAGCCCAAGGACGCGCCGCGGGACGTCGTCATATTGGCGATCGTCGTCAACCATCCCGCCTTGCTGGAGCGCCATATCGAGGAAATCGCCGGACTCGACTTGTCCAACCAAAATCTGGCCGGCTTCCGGGACCGCCTTCTCGCCCTGGCGCTGGAAGGACCGATCAGCGACGAGGCGGTGGAGGCGGCCGGGCTCGGCGCCGAGCGCAAGCGCGTCCTCGATCTGGCGGCGCAAACGCCCCTCTGGTGGTGCCTGCGCCGCGAAGCCGATCCTTCCGACGCCGATCAGGTTTTACGTCAGACGCTGGCCTTGCATCGCAAGGCGCGGGCGCTAAATAAGGAACTGAAATTGGCGGAGAAAGCGCTCGCCATCGACAATGGCGCCGAAATCAACGAGCAGAATTTCGCCCGGTTGCGCGACATCAAGGAAAATCTCGCCGATCTGGCGAACGCCGAGGCGGCGATCGAGGGCTTCGGGGCGCTTTCGGGGCGCAAGGCGCCGCCAGTGTGAGGCTTTTTGGGCCGCCGCCAGGAGTTTAACGAGGGGTTAGGGGCGGTGGCTGACTTTGGCGTTGACGAATCATTCGCGCGTTTATGGAAAATGTGAGTCCACTTTTCCATAGAAATGAGTAGAGAACGACCGGCCCGCCGCGGCGTTGTGCGGTCAACCATTGGCCCCCGATCGACCGATATCTTGCAAATCCGCGTTTCGGCGTGGAACGGACGGAGTAGAACTTATGGCGAAAAAGGACGAGCAAAAGGCCGAAGGCGAGGCCGCCGTCGTGGAGACCGCGGACAGCCCGTTGCTCGATCTTACGGACGCCGCGGTCAAGCGGATGATCAAGATCGCCAAGAAGCGCGGCTGGGTCACCCATGAGGAATTGAACGCGGTGCTGCCCTCCGAAGAGATCTCCTCCGATCAGATCGAGGACATGAACTCGATGCTGAACGAAATGGGCATCAACGTCGTCGACAACGAGGATGCCGAAGAGGCGGAGAAAGAGAGCGCCGCGGAAGGGGGCGAAGAGGAGGAGGCCGAAGGCGGCGAAGTCGCCGAGACCACGCGAACGACGGCGGTTGCGACCCGCAGTTCGGAACCCGCCGAACGCACCGACGATCCGGTGCGCATGTATTTGCGCGAAATGGGCTCGGTCGAGCTTCTCTCGCGCGAGGGCGAAATCGCCATCGCCAAGCGCATCGAGGCGGGCCGCGAGGCGATGATCGCCGGATTGTGCGAAAGCCCGCTGACCTTCCAGGCGATCATCATCTGGCGCGACGAACTTAACGACGCCAAGATTTTGCTGCGCGACATCATCGACCTCGAGGCCACCTACGCCGGCCCGGACGGCAAGAAGGCGCCCAAGGTCGACATGACCGCGCCGGGAGCCGCCGAAGCGCTCGCCGCCCAGCAGCGGGAGCGCGCGCCCGCCACCGCGCCGCAAACGCCGCCCGCCGGCTTCGACGGCGATC
>JBEKSH010000602.1:0-3066 GCA_049517235.1 Roseiarcus sp.
GGCCTGTCCGCCGGCTCCGGACGTGCAGCGACGGCGCTGAGTGCCGACGTTCGCATCAGCTGATTGAAATTGACGGCGGCGCCGCGCTCGCCCCGCATCGCGACGCAGAGGTCAGCGCCGAAATTGAATTCGGAGCCGACGGCGCCGACCGTCGGGGCGTCCGTAAACAGCACCCGATCGGCCTTGACGTTCATCCAGTCGATGAAGGCTTTCGGGGTCGTCGTCAGGGCGGGATCGTCCCGGGCGGCAATCGCCTCGAGAAGGCGAGGTCAAGGCTAATCTCGCAGCTGGGCGAATCCAGATGCTATATACTGGGGCACGGCCATTTCGCATCGAGCGAGATAGGAAGAACAATGACCAACGCCACAACCCTGATTGACCTCGAAGCCCGCATTGCTGCTATCCGAGAGAACATTCGCGAGCTCACCGAGCAAGCCGCGATCTATTCCGGCGCGGCGGACGAAGCCCTTACAGCCGACCGAATCGCCGAACAAGAAAGTCTGTTGGCCGAGCTTCTGAAGGAGCGAGAGACCTTGTTGGGTCAGGCGCAAGGGGCCCACGCATTTTAGCTTGCCGGTCGCGCTCGCGGAGGGCCAGGAGGGGGACGCTCCGCATGTCAATAATGTCAAGTTCGGCGAGAGGGCGCGCTGGCGAGCGGAGAGTCGCTTCTGCGCCGACGCATCACCGCCGAGAGCGAAATGAATTCACGATTTTTCCCGAGCTGCACGGAAGAGCGTCTCGATGACGGCAGGCACGACAATTTTCGATGCCCGAAAGAGCGCCGGCGCCACCCGACACCCGTCGGTAACGTCCTTCGACAGGTCAGGCTTGCGAGGGACGCCAGACGGGGGGCGCCATGACGCTGAAATCGGCGGCTGTCTCGGGATTGTCGGATGAGGCCGCCCTCGGTCGTAGTGGCGCTCTGCATGATTTTCGCCGCGTCGCCGGCAGGGGCCCAGCTTGCGCCGCTGGGCGCCGCGGCCCCTAATTCGGCGGGAACCGTGGAAAAAGTCCCCAGGCCTCACAGGGCACCAAAGGCCGCGGCGACATATGCGCCGCCGGGCGCCGCGACCGTGATCGGGCGCGCTTTGCTGCTCAATGGGGCGAATGGCCTGTTGCAATTTTCCGGTCGAGCGGATGCCTTGCGAATCGATCGGTTTACGATGCTTGGCGAAGTTATTTCGGACTCGACGCAACAGTGCCGGATCGATGTCGGCGGCGGGGCGACGATAGAGACCAAGAGTCTGGGACGCCCCGACGGATTGCTGCGCTTTGAAGCCGACATTCCCGCCTGTCCTTTCGAATTCGACATTCTCGATGGCGCTGTGCTGGTTCCCGTTCAATTGCAGGGCTGCATATTCAAGGATGCCGATTGCCAGGCGAACCCCTCGGGCCTTTGGGGGCCGGATGGGGCCAACCTTGTGATGGACGTCAAGCTTATGGAACAGGCGCGCGCCCGCGCCGAGGCCGCGATGGCCGCCAATTATCGCGCTTTGGACGCGCGTTTGAAGGACCGCGCGAAGGCGGACGATCTCGCCCGCGAGCAGAACCGCTTCTTTTCGGACCGAGAAGGAATGTGTCGAGATTATTCTCACGAAAATATGCATAACTTCTGCGCAATCCGGCTGACCGAGGCGCGGGTGGCGTTCCTGCAAGCGCGGATGGATGAACTGCCTAATGTCGTCGCAAAGAGCCCGGGCTCTCCACCGCACCGTCGCAAACTGTCGCAATGACCGCGCCCGCCGGTCCGATCGCCGCGGTCGCGCAACCCGGTCGGCCTGAGGCCTTCGAGCGCGCGCCGCATCTGGGCGGCGCATGAGCTGAAGCCGCAACTCATATCACGCGCAGCTTCAGGCTCTCCAACAATCCGCAGCTTACCAAAACAGGGGGCTGCCGTTCCTCGACCAGCGCTTGAAGCCATAGCTTGATCAGCCACAGCACATGCCGGCCGAACGCCGAACAGGCCGAATGCGAGCCGCTGACCATCAAGAAGGCGGCGACCGTGCTCAGCGTTGCGCCATCGACCATTCAATGCTTGCTCAACGTCGAGATCATTCCGGGCGAGCAGCCGACGCGCGGCGCCTCTGGTCCATCCGGTTGACCGACGACGTCATGGCCCGGTTCAATGGCGACGCCGGTGAGGGCTTCACTCCCATGGGCGGGGCGATGAGGGCGCTCGGCGCCTCACGCCAGACCGTACCCTCGCGGGCCGTCATGCCCAAGACGAACGCCTCATGACACGCGCCGATGTCTCTCGTGCGGTCAAGACGTCGGAAACCTGACGGCGTCATCGATGTTGATAGGAGCAAATGGCGACCTCTCACGCCCAGAGCGGGGCCGCCGGCGGTAGCCGAGGCACTCCCTGGTCGGTCGCGACGGGAGTATGTCGGGGCGGCGGCGTGCCGATGTGAGCCTTGGCCTCGTCTATCTTCTCGCGCAATTCGCGGGATGTCTCTTTGACTTGGCCGAGCGCCTGACGAGTCGCGTCTTGGGCCTTGAAGAGTTCGCGCGTTGCTCGAGTTCTTTCGCTCTCGACGCCAGCGGTTGTCGTCTCTACCGTGGCGTTCATAACGGCCTCCTATTCGTCATCGCAGTTGGGAAGGTCGTTGCGCCCGTCGGCATTTCTCGCATCAGCTTCGGGATTGCCGAGCGAGGAATTGAGCGGCATGTCATTTCGCTTCTTTTCCTCGATTATCTTTTCCTTCAACGCGCGCGATGCCTGCCTGAGGTCGCGCAGCGAGTCGCCGCCCTTGACCTTCACGGGTTCGGTATTCACTGCGGTCTCCTTCGAGCTACTCGGCATTGATGCCGGTCCCCTTAAAGGCGGCCCTTCGGCGTCGGCAGCCGTCAAGGCCCCATGCGGCATGTTCGAGCCTCTCCGCGGCCCATGCGGGGTCATATCGCCGGGCGGCAAACCTAAGGCATCCTCGATAGCGGCCTTGGCCTTCAGGGCCGCGCTCTCGGTGTGTTCCCTTTCTTCGCATTACTCGCGGTGCGGGTTGAATAGCGCAGGAGGCCGCGATTTGTTCTGTAACTTTCCGCAAGCGGGCTATGCGGGCGTTCACT
>JBEKSH010000603.1:0-3064 GCA_049517235.1 Roseiarcus sp.
AAAGGCACGCAAAGCAGAGCAGCGACAGTCAGTATAGCGACCATCGCCCAGGCTTCGTTGATAGCCTGAACCAGCGCGGCCTTTTCGACGTACGGCTGCATCATTGCCCGGGCGCTCGCGTTAAGCAGATCGGCTGGACGCGCCGCAAGAATATCAAGCGGTATGCCGACAAATTTGGCGGTAGCGATATCGCCCGCCTGCAACTCGTCCATGATCGCAACGCCATGCACGGGTGCGCGGGTGTAGATCACTGTGTCGATCAGGGCGAGACCGATGGCGCCGCCGAGATTGCGCATCAGATTGAACAGGCCGCTGGCGTCGGGCACGCGACTGGCGTCGAGGTGGCCAAGCGCCAGTCGCGTCGGCGGCAACAGGCAAAACATGATAGCGAGGCCGCGAATCCTTCCTTCGGCAGTTCAAAAACCGCGCCTGGAATCAGGTCTGGTTGCAAACCACTCAATCGCACCTCGACTGTTTGGTGCTGCCCGAAATTCGTGACGTTGCGTTTGGCAAAATGAAGGCGATCGTTGCTGGCGCCGCAATGGTACGCGCGGAGCTCAGTGGGCGGCCGTCATAACTTCCCGCGCACCGCCGGCAACACTTCCGTTGCGAGCAGCTCGATCGATTTCGCCACCTGGGCGTACGGCAGGCCGCCGATGTCGACCTGGGCGAGGAACCGATCATGAGCGAAGAGCGCGCGCTCGTACATGAGTTTGTCGATGACCTGCTGGGGGCTGCCGACGAAGATCGGGCCCGTGGCGCCGGCGCGCTTCTCGTAGACGTCGCGCGGGACCTCGCCAGCGAGGTTAACGCGCGGCGCGTGTTCGCGGAAATAGGCGCTGTAATACGGGTAGAACTCCTCGAGGGCGGTCTGCGAGTCCTTCGCCACGTGGACATGCGTCGCCATCGCGACCTTCATGGCGCCGGCGTCGTGTCCACTTTCGGCGTGATGTTGCCGGTAGGCCGAAATCTGCCCTGCGAAGTTGGCCGGCGGCTGGGAGATGTTCGAAAGGATCAGGGGCAGGCCGAGGTCGCCCGCCCGCAGCGCACTTGCTGGATTGCCGCCGACGCCGAGCCAGATCGGCAGCTTGCCCACCGGCCGAGGCGAAATCTCAGAGTTGCACAGCGGCGGGCGGAAGCGGCCCTGCCAGGTGACGCGCTCGCTGGCGCTCAGCTTAAGGAAGAGATCGAGCTTTTCGGCGAAAAGGGCGTCGTAATCCGCGATGTCATCGCCGAAGAGGGGGAAGGATTCGATGTAAGCGCCGCGGCCGGCGATCATCTCGGCGCGGCCACCCGAGAGGAGGTCGACAGTCGCGAAGTCCTGAAAGACGCGGACCGGGTCGAGGGTCGAGAGGATCGTGACGGCGCTGGTGAGACGGATGCGCTTCGTTCCGCCCGCCACCGCGGCCATGACCACCGCCGGCGATGAGATCGGAATATCCAAGCGGTGGTGCTCGCCGACGCCGAACACGTCGAGACCAGCCTCGTCGGCGAGCTTCGCAGCGGCGAGGATCTCCGCGTAACGCTGTGGAATGCTGATCGCGCGCCCTGTGTTGGGATCGGGGGTGATGTCGCCGAAAGTATAAATGCCGAGTTCCATGTGTCTCCTGTGATGACTGGTGGTCTTTCTGACGGTCTTCTGGAACTTGATAGGCTCGGCCCGTCGGATTTGACCAGCCCAGAGGAGCGAATGCCGTGCAACTCCGCGGCATTGCGTGGCCGAATGTCGCCTTTCCTTTCGCGACGGTCCAGGCTGCCGTCGGCGAGTGATCATCGCGACCGTCGGGAGTCGACCCTTTGCGGTCATTCGCGATGAGCAAAATTCAAGACTTGTGCGACACCCGCTATCAGATAGCCTGGACCAATTGCGTTAGCAGCGCCATCCGCAAGACGCGCCTCGTCCCGCGCGGCCCATCAAGCGGAGAAGCGGAACAGCCAATTCCACGATTGAGAGGAAAGGCAAGAGATGCGGTTCGCAATCATGACGTGGGTCCCGACCAGCGACAATGCGAAGATCGGGACTATTTTCGCCATCGTGGACAATGACGCACCGGCGGATCTTCCGCTATTCCCAGGTGGCCATTGGGAGCATTATCACATAGCCGATGAGCGGACGCTCAAGTTCGCGGAGGAAGCCAGGAAAGCCATCGCTCAGCATGGCTATTACTTGCTCGGCGCAGGCGTAACGCCAAGCGAGGCGTTTGGCATGTCATAACGAAACTGGCTCGGGCAGAAATGGCCGCGATATATGGCGAAAATGCACTTTTCGACCCATTGCATTATTTCGTCGCCCGAGGTCGAGTGACCCAGTTCCCGCCATTTGAGACGATCGAGGCGACCGTCGCAAATCGACCCACGCCGACGCAATGCCGTGGGTCGACAGCGTTTGAATTTATCTGGTTGAGGATCTAATTTCAGGCACGCCAAAGAAGGCTGATGGACCCACTCATGCCTTGTTGGCGATCCAAATGGTCGGAGCGCCAATGACGCCGGCGCTCTGCATAGCCTTCTTCAGTTCTTCGCTCGCAACGAACGACTGCGCTTCCTTTACGGAGGCGAAATCATGGGTCACAGTGACGTCATTGGGGTTATCTGCCGCTTGGTAGACGGCCTCCGCCTTTACCGCCTTCGCCTTTTGAATTGGGGCAAAGGCATCATAAGCTTTGCGCCAAGCCTTATAATCCGAGACCGTGTGTCTTACGAATAACGTCGCCATCTGATATTCCTCCCAAGCCTCTTTTCTTGCCCGGCGCCGCCGAGTAGGACTTGTGACGGGCCGTTATTATAACTGTATCCTTAGGTGGACCGGGCAGCAAACGAGGGTGTTTTGCCCTCCCTTTTGACGAAATACGTGCCCTTTTGGAGCCAAATGCGCCCCGACGGTTTCGACCCCGACTGGGACCTTCCGTCAGCTGTGCGGTGAACTGGCGCTGTAGCCCCTTAGAGTCTGTTTTCGAAGTTCACGAAGGGTTACAGAGCTTTCGTAGCATGAGCCGGATCGATGCCAAGCGGAGGAACGCCAGCGCCGTGCGGTTTCGGTTCTCCCAATCCTTGGCAAGCCTGC
>JBEKSH010000604.1:0-3061 GCA_049517235.1 Roseiarcus sp.
CCGGGCGAAGCAGAAGCCGAAGAAGGCGGCGGAGTGAGTCAGGCTGGGGCGGCGCGCTACGGCGGATAGTTCAGGCGCCTGCGCCCCGACCAATGCGCGATCCCCGAAAAAACACGACCGCTGGCTGATCGCGCCGTCTTGGCCGCCCTGCGCGGCCCGCCGGCTCAATCCTTGCAAAATCCTTGGATGACGCGGCCTTTGCAAGATTCGGCGATTTGGAGCCGAAAGATTCCCTTTGTTTTCAATGGTCGAAGATTTGGCTTTGCAAATTTTTCCAAATTTATTCTTGGGCGAAACAGGGGAAATCAATGAGTTGAGGGTCAAAAAATTTGGATTCATCGTTTTTTGGATTTCACGACCTCCCTCGCAGCGATGGCTCAAGGGATTCAGACTACCAAAAAATAGCCTAGCACGATTCCATATTTTCAGAAACAAATTGTCGCGACCCAGGGGTCTGCGAGCGAGGCCGGCCATAACTTGCGCGACGGGTCGCCCCGGCCGGAAGCCGTCCCGCGACTACTTGATCACTTCCCAGAAAATGCCGACGACCGCGACGAAGCCCAGCGTGAACAGCAGCGTTCTCAGATAGGGTATCGCCAGCCAATAGACCACGGCGTGCGCCAGCCGCAGCCAGAAGAAAGACATCGCCCAGAAGGCGGTCATCGCATCGGCCTTGCCGGCGACATGAGCAATGATCACCAGCGCCGCGAAGGGCGCAAAGGACTCCACGGCGTTGAGATGGGCGCGGTTGGCCCGCTTGCCCCATAGCGGAACTGGACGCGGCGCGGGGTCGACGTAGTTTGCCGGCTCAAGAAGGCCGTTGGTTATCACCTGGGCGGCGATGTAGGGAATCCAGAGCGCGGCCGTCAGGATTGCCGTAAGCGCGAGGTATGTGAGATCCGTTGTCATGACGCCCTATTTCCCCCTGATGCGAGTGTTCTTCGCGATATGCTCGGCTTGCGCGAGGCCAGGCGCTTCATTTGGTAGATAGTAACACAGGCGTTACGAAAGGCAATTCGCTGCTAGGCCGCCGCTCGCGACAATGCGGCGAGCACGACGTCCCAGGACTTCGCGTAGCGCGGCGCCCGCTCGGTCCACAGCGCCGCGCTGGCGGGCTTCGGCCCGTGCATGACGGTCACCTGCGTGCCGCCCCCTCGCGCGGCGAACGCAATCTCGACCTCCGTCGGCTTCTCGGGACCGGTCGCGATGAAGAAATCGAGAACGATCCGGTTCGGAAGGTCCCAGCATCGAACATGGCCAAGCTCCACTTCGCGCCCGTCGCGCGCGCGTTCGTAGAACCGTCCGCTTTCGAGCAGAAATATCTCGCTCGCCGGGTCTTGGGTGTGGCGACGATCGGCGGGCCACCATTCCCCGATTTTCTCGGTGAACAGCTGGAACGCCGCGACGGGGGCGAGGGGCAGCAGCACGGACTTGACCATCATCGCCGGGCAAGCTCCTCCAGGCGGGCGAGCGCGGTGTCCCAGAAGTCGTCGACGAATTCCCGCACGCTGGCGAAGCCGTGCATGCGAATGGCGTAGATGTTGCGGGCGCCCTGTTCGCGCGCCTGCACAAGACCCGCGTCCTCCAGCACGCGCAAGTGACGCGACACCGCCGGTCGGCTGACCGGAAGCCCCGCGGCGATTTCCCCGACCGAAAGGGGGCCGCTGCGCAACTCATGGAGGATCGCGCGCCGCACGGGATTTCCAAGAGCGTCGAGCACATGCATAGTGCGTAACGGATACGTTACCATTCAGCGGTTGGCAAGAGAATCCGCGCGGGTCGGCGCGAGGGAGACGTTCGCATTGTCAAGATCGCTTTATCACGCATGATCGCCAAGTTCGGCGACGGGTCACGCGAGCCATTCGGACGGAAGCGGCCTATTTGGCTCTAAGCCAGGATGCCCGCCTTGCTGAGCCCCTCGGCCAGACGGTCGACGTCCGTTCGGTTGCGGAAGGGGAGCCGGCCGACGTGCTCGGCGAAGGAGTATTTCGGATTGATCTCCATCAGCTCTCGCCAGAACCGCCCGGCTTCCTCAACCTCGCCCAAATGGCCGAGCGCGACGGCGAGAAAGGCGCGCGAGAGATCGGTCTTCGGGGCGAGCCGGATGCGTTCCTTGAACAACGCCGCGGCGGCTTCATACTTGCCGGCGACCAGATAGGCCGAACCGAGAAAGTGGATGTATTGCTGGCTGAACAGCGGATCGAGCCGCATCGCTTGCTCAATATGGGGAACGGCGGCGAGAGGCTCGCCGCGATAGATGTTGACGATGCCGCGCGAGTTGTGCGCCAGAGCATAGTTCGGATTGAGATTCAGCGCGGCGTCCGCTTCGGCCGCGGATCGGTCGAGATCCTTTTTCCACAAGTAGAAGACCGCGGCGACGTAATGCACGAAGGCGACCTGCGCACTCTTCTGCAAGGCCAAGCCGAGATAGCGCTCGGCCTTTTCGAGCGACTGGCTCCAGTCATCCGTCCAATGGTTCTGCCAGTTCAGATTCTGGGCCATCGCGAGGCCGGCGTAGGGCTCGCCATAGCTCGGATCCTCGGCGATCGCTTGCGCGAACAGGTCGGTCGACCGCTCGAACACCTCGCGGTTCCTGCTCGTCACGAACAGCGCCTCGCGGCCAGCCAGGAAAAAGTCGTGCGCCTTGCTGTTGGTCGTTTCGATGGCGCCGAGCATCGCGACTTCGCCCGGGCTCAGTTTGATCTTCAGGGCGTCGACGATCCGCCGGGCGACCTCGTCCTGGACCGCGAAGATGTCGCTCAGTTCGCGATCGAAGCGGTCGGCCCAGAGGTGTCCGCCGGTTTCCGCGTCGATCAGCTGGGCGGTGATCCGCACCCGGTTGCCGGCGCGGCGGATGCTCCCTTCGAGCACCGAGCGGACCCCGAGCTCACGGGCCACCACACGGATATCGACCGCCTTGCCCTTATAGGCGAAGCTCGAATTGCGCGCGATCACCAGCAGGCCGCCGACCTTGGAGAGGTCGGTGATCACATCCTCGGTTATCCCGTCGGCGAAATATTCCTGCTCCGGGTCGCCGCTCATGTTCTGGAACGCCAGCACG
>JBEKSH010000605.1:0-3059 GCA_049517235.1 Roseiarcus sp.
CGGCCGATGAGCCAGCCGCGGTATCGACGCCGGGATTTGCCGCCGCCGCCAGCGCGGCCGGCGCGGCGGCGGCGACGGGATGCCGATCGACCGAGGCGACCGCAAAGGGCTCGCCGCCGAGATGATCGTCCGTTTCAACGAGGAAAACGCCGAGGCCGACGGCCAGCGCCGCGCCGGCCGCGAGGAACAGGAGCCCATAGGGGACAGGCCGCCGGACTTTGCGCGCGCGCAGTCCCAGCGGTTCGTTCAGTTCGTCGCGCTCGTCAAGGCCCGCCATCGATCCCGCTCAGCCTGGGCCGGAGCCTTGCGGGCCCCTCGTTCTCAGAAATTTTGGACAGCGTTGATCCTGCTCATTGAAGCGCAAGACCGCTCCCGCCGCTCCGGCCCGAAGCCTCCGGCGAATCACCGCGCTTCGGCGCGCCATTGTCGGCTGGACGGCGGGGCGGGTCGAGTGGAAATTTTTGACGCCCCGGCGCCATGCCGGACGCTGCCGCTCCGCGATGATCTGTTCGGGCTAAAAATCGTGCAATTTGCGCCCTTTGCGCGCTATAATGCGCGACATCTCGAATCGCGGCGCGCGCTTCCCCGCCGCGCTCGCCGCTCAGCCCAAAAAGGCCATCCCTTGAACGATCAAACGCCGCCCCCGACTGGCCCGCAGGACAGCCCGGAAGCCAACGCCAGCGACGCCTATGGCGCCGATTCGATCAAGGTCCTGCGCGGTCTCGACGCCGTGCGCAAGCGGCCGGGCATGTATATCGGCGACACCGACGACGGCTCGGGCCTGCACCACATGGTCTATGAGGTCGTCGACAATGCGATCGACGAAGCGCTCGCCGGGCACGCCAAACTGGTGACGGTGACGCTGAACGCCGACGGCTCCTGCACGGTCAGCGACGACGGGCGCGGCATTCCGACCGGCATCCACGGCGAAGAGGGCGTGTCGGCGGCCGAGGTCATCATGACCCAGCTGCACGCCGGCGGAAAGTTCGATCAAAACGCCTACAAGGTTTCGGGCGGCCTGCACGGCGTCGGCGTTTCCGTGGTCAACGCGCTGTCGACCAGCCTGACGCTGCAGATCTGGCGCGACGGTCTCGAGCACGTCATCCATTTCGCCAACGGCGACCCGGTCGATGAGCTCACCGTGGTCGGACCCGCGCCGCTGATCGACGGCAAGCCGAAACGCGGCACGCAGGTCACCTTCACGCCGTCGCAGCAAACTTTCACGATGGTCGAGTTCGACTTTGCGACGATCGAGCATCGCCTGCGGGAGCTGGCCTTCCTCAATTCCGGCGTGCGCATCGTGCTGACCGACGCGCGGCATGCCGAGATCAAACGCGAGGAGCTTCACTACGAAGGCGGGCTGGAGGCGTTCGTGCGCTATCTCGACCGCACCAAGACGCCGCTGATCGGCGCGCCGATCCTGATCCGCGGCGAGCGCGACGCGATCGTCGTCGAGGTCGCGCTGTGGTGGAACGACAGCTACCACGAGAACGTGCTGCCCTTCACCAACAACATCCCGCAGCGCGACGGCGGCACGCATCTGATCGGCTTTCGCAGCGCCTTGACGCGGCAGGTGACCGGCTACGCCGAGCGCTCGGGCATCGCCAAGAAGGAGAAGATCGATCTTTCCGGCGACGATTGCCGCGAGGGCCTCACCTGCGTCCTTTCGATCAAGGCGCCCGATCCGAAGTTCTCTTCGCAGACCAAGGAAAAGCTGGTCTCCTCCGAAGTGCGGCCGGTGGTCGAGGGCGTCGTCAACGAGATGCTCGGCCAGTGGTTCGAGGAGCATCCGCACGAGGCGCGCAGCATCGTCAGCAAGGTCGTCGAGGCGGCGCAGGCGCGCGAGGCGGCGCGCAAGGCGCGAGAACTGACGCGCCGCAAGGGCGCGCTCGACATTGCGAGCCTGCCGGGCAAGCTCGCCGATTGCCAGGAGCGCGATCCCGCCAAATCGGAAATCTTCATCGTCGAGGGCGATTCGGCCGGCGGCACCGCCAAGCAGGGCCGCAACCGCGAATATCAGGCGGTGCTGCCGCTGCGCGGCAAGATCCTCAACGTCGAGCGGGCGCGGTTCGACAAGATGCTCGGGAGCGAGCAGATCGGCACGCTGATCACCGCGCTTGGCGCGGGGATCGGGCGCGACGATTTCAATCTCGACAAGCTGCGCTATCACAAGATCATCATCATGACCGACGCCGACGTCGACGGCTCGCATATCCGCACGCTGCTGCTGACGTTCTTCTTCCGCCAGATGCGCCCGCTGATCGAGGCCGGCCATTTGTTCATCGCGCAGCCGCCGCTGTTCAAGGTCAAGCGCGGTTCGTCGGAACTGTATCTGAAGGACGAACGTGGGCTGGAGGATTATCTCGTCGCCACCGGCCTCGAAGGGGCGATCCTGCGGCTCGCCAATGGCGAGAGCCGCGCCGGCGCCGATCTTCTGTCGCTGGTCAACGAGGCGCGCGCCCTGCGCCGCGTGCTGGAGCAATTGCACACGCGCTACGACCGGCGCGCGGTCGAACAGGCGGCGCTCGCCGGCGCGTTGCGCCCGCTCGCCACGGTCGACGACGTGAATGGCGCGCGGCGCGCCGAAATCATCGCCGAGCGCCTCAACGCCATTTCGGAAGAGACCGAGCGCGGTTGGAGCGGCCGCACGGAAATGGGCGGCTATGTGCTGACCCGCGAGTTGCGCGGCGTGCGCCAGGCGCTGACGCTCGACGCCGGCCTGATCGCCTCCGCCGAGGCGCGCCGGCTCGACGAGCACGCCCGCGCCTTGAACGAGGCGTTCGGCGCGCCCGCCTTGTTCGCGCGACGCGGCGACGAAACGCCGGTCGCCGGCCCGTCGGGCCTGCTCGACGCGGTGACGGAGGCCGGGCGCAAGGGGGTGACCTTCCAGCGCTACAAGGGCCTCGGCGAAATGAACAAGGACCAGCTGTGGGAGACGACGCTCGACCGCGAGGCGCGCACGCTGCTGCAGGTCAAGATCAAGGAAGGCGACGAGGCCGACGACATTTTCGTCAAACTGATGGGCGATGTCGTCGAGCCGCGGCGCGAATTCATCCAGG